>DATNOY010000763.1:0-6106 GCA_036703495.1 Coleofasciculaceae cyanobacterium | reverse complement strand
ACTCGCCAAGACTGCCTTAACTTGAGGAATGCCGCTGCCTGCTGCTTCTGGCGCAAATTGCTCAATCAGCCAGCCAGCTAATACACCACCGACCAGTCCCATCACGGGTAGCACCAGCCAAGCTGGATACTCAAACGACATCTGCACCCGCCAGGAACCCAGCCAGCCGATGCCGTGTTTTAACAAAACCGCTGCTAACCCCGATACAAGCCCAATGACACAGGCTTCAAAGATGGCAAGATTTTTTGCCTCAATTCGCAGATGCCGAAGCTGATTTGGAAGAACGATGCGCACCATGCCTGCAAGGTAAAGGTTCGCTACATTCGCTAAGTATAATTCGCTAAGTATAAATAGTTTGGTGCATGACTTCGCAATCGAGGAGTTCCGTCATGCTGCTAGCCGCGATGGGGCGTGAGAAGAGATAGCCTTGAACCTGTTCACAACCGATCGCCCGCACTTGATCCAACTGTTCTATCGTTTCAACGCCTTCTGCCACCACACTCATGCCTAGCTTATGGGCCAGCACCGTAATCGCCTCAATAATTTCTGAGTTTTCCCCCCTACTGCCTAAATGGTTAATAAAGGAGCGATCGATCTTGAGGGTATTAATTGGGAAGCGATGCAGGTAGCTGAGGGAAGAATATCCCGTGCCAAAATCATCAATACTGAGCTGAATGCCCTGGCTGCGCAAGCGTCGCAGCTTAAAGCGAGTGGCTTCAGTCTGCGTCATGAACAGACTCTCGGTGATTTCCAGCTTCAAGTTTTGGGGCTGTAGTCCGGTTTCAGTCAGCGTCCGATCGATCTGCTCTAACAAATCCGACTGCAGAAACTGCTTGCTAGAAAGATTGACACTCATCATCATGGCTTGGCAGCAGCCGTAGGACTGTTGCCAGACTCGCATCTGCTGACAGGCCTGGCGTAAAACCCACCAGCCCAACTTAACGATCAAACCGGTCTCTTCAGCTACCGGAATGAATTGCACTGGAGATACCATGCCTAAGGTGGGGTGATGCCAGCGCAACAGCGCCTCAAAGCCGTTAATTCTCTGGGTACTGATATCAATAATGGGTTGATAATAGACTTCCAGCTCGTGCCGCTCGATCGCCTGCCTCAAATCAGTCTCCATTTGCAACCGCTTCACCACTTCTGTATGCATCAAAGCATCAAATACTTCGTAATCGGCTTTGCCTTTGCCTTTAGCCTGGTATAGGGCAATATCAGCATTGCGGAGAAAGGCATCTGGATCTTTGCCACCGTTGTCGCTTAACACCACCCCCACGCTAGCGCTGATGAACACTTCATTGCCCGCTAAGTTGAAAGGATGTTGCAACTCTTCCAGGATTCGTTCTGCCACTTGGGTAGCATCGGCAATTTGAGTAATCGAATTCAGCAAGATCACGAACTCGTCACCGCCAAACCGAGCCATCATATCGCTGAAACGAACGCAGGTAGCTAGTCGCTGGGTCACGGCAATCAACAGTTGGTCGCCGACTAAATGACCAAAGCTATCGTTGACCAGCTTAAAGTAGTCGAGATCCAGAAATAGAACTGCAAACTGCTTAGAGCCAGACTCCAGAGAGCCTGCAGTAACGTTCTGAGCCTGACTCACGGCTGCTTGATAGTCCCGTTGGGCGATCGCTTCTTCCAGCTTTACCCTAAATGCAGTTTGGTTGAGTAACCCCGTCAGCGCATCGTGGTAGGCATTATGTTCGAGCTGGGTAAATGATTCCTGAAGATAGTCTGCCATGCGATTAAAGGCTTTCGCCAGCAGCGTGAGTTCCTGAGAGGGAGGCTCCGAAACATGGTGCTGCCAGTGCCCCTTAGACAAAGCTTCGGTAGCATCAATCATCTGAAGAATCGGTTTTACCAACAGACGGGATGTAATTAACCCTGAAAGCGTAGCCATTGCCAATGCTGCAAAACACAGCAGGATCGTAGTATGCGTATTGGCGTCAATAGCTGCCATGAAATCTGATTTTGGAACCACTACCACAATCAGCCAATCTAAGCCTGCCGGATCATGCCAAGGCGTCACTTGAACAAACTGCTCATCACCCTGCAGGTTGAAATCAAGGTGTTGACTAGTCTGAATGTGTTCAAGTCCGCCAAAAGATTGGATGAGATGGCGGGCCGTGGCTTGAACCAGAGGATTGGCGCTTTCGGTCGCGTTTAAACGTTGTGCTTGCCCCTTGACGACTCTAAAGGGAATTTCTGAGCCAGAACTGGCCACTAAGGCTCCATCTTTTTCCAAAATGAAGGTTTGGCTAGAAGGACTGAGCTTGAATTGGCTCAGAAAGGTGCTGATTTGCGACAGGATTAAGTCAATGCCGATGACGCCCTTCAAACGGTGGGCTTTGTCATAAATTGGATAGCTGGATGAAATAGACAGAACAGGCTTATCGTCCCATTGATAAATCGAGCTCCACACAGGATGTCCGGCTTTGGCAGCAGCGGCATACCACTCTTCATCCTGCACGGGTTGATCAGCCAGCTCAATTTTCTGCAATCGGATACGCTTTCCCTGGCTATCTGTCTCATAAATTGACATTTGATGAACTGCAGCTCGGGTTGTTTCATTGATCAGCAGCGTGCCATCATCTAGCCGTTCAACGCCAATAAATTCTTCCTGGGGTGTCGCAAAGTTTATGTATCCCACATTAAACACCTGCATTTGCTTCCAGAAGAAATGCCCGGTTTTCTCTAGATCTTGAGGATTCAAAAGTCCTAATTCAATGGCATCAAAGTTAACCTGGTTGAGCTGTCGCGGAACAGCCAGGTAGTTGCTCAGATGAGATGCAATACGATCGCTCGCTTCAACTTTCAGGCGGTCAGCCAACTCGTTAACGGCTTTTTGCCCATTGCGTAGCGAAATCCAACCTGTTAGTCCAACCGCTGTAAAAACTTGTAAGACAAACGGCAAAACTAGAATCAGGCGTAATGGGACTCTACGCGTTGGGGTAATCCTGAAAGAATTAGACATGCAGAGAAACCTGGTAGATATAACTTAGGTAGATGTAACTTAATGTGTCTAAGCTGATTTCCATGATCTTCTACAGCATTGGCTTACTGCATCTGTGATCCACCAATTCACCAATAATTTCAGCCAATATACTGAGATTTTTTCCCAGTATTAACCCCGAGAATTGATGTTACTATTAAGCCTTCTTAAAAAGAGATGACATAACCCGCCAATGGGCAGCAATTTTCCTAGAGAGCAGCTACCTAGAGAGCAGCTACGTATGAAGCAGCTATGAAGTCAGCTAGTCTAGGGGAGTGTACGCCAATGTGCCCTGATGAAGGGGATTATCTGAGCGAGTGCCGTAGGTGCTGCATATAGTAGATATCACATATAGTAGACATCACATATAGTAGATGTTGCATATAACTGTTCTTAATAGCGTTGTGCTCATAACAGTCTGCTTACTCCCGCTTGGGTGTGTTCGATTAATAAGACGGCTATGGCGGTTCCCACGTCTTGTTCAGAGGTACAGGGATTCGGGCAACGCCCCAACCCCCCTGTACTTTAATGGGGTAGGAAACGCTTTATAATTCTGGAGCGCATGGAGCAAATCAGTAGATCTAGCCCAAAAATGATGAAGCTTTCTTGAAGTTGAGATCTACGACCATAAAGTTTCTATCCTGAGAAGGTGATCTGTTGAGGATGTCCAATTGAGAACCCAAAGCTTTCCTGACCCAACCCAACTATCGAACCGACACTCTAACCTGAGCCATAATCGATGGAAGCACAGCGATCGCGCTTGTTAAACCGGAGTCAGCATCTATATTTTGGAACTCTCATGAAGAACAGCTTTAACGTCGTTTGCTGTAGGAATTGACCTGTGAGGAACCCTTTTCATTCGACTAACAGCCCTTCACTTCTCCTTCCCCCTATGTTGCGGATTCAACTTTTTCATGGCAGTTTAGGCGCAGCCCTCATGGTTGTCTGTTGGGCGATGATCGCCAAGCCAGGAGCGGCTCAAGAAGCTCCCCTCAATCCCCAGTTGGAGATTGGTGTTGTGCAGCGGTTTGGTTCAGATAGTAAAGATGAAATCACACTGAAGCCCGAACCTGGCGACACTATTACTCTGACCTTGAAAAATGGGGAACAGCCGCAGGTGATCACCACGACCAAAGATGTGAAAGTGAATGTGGTCATGCAGCCTCTACCCCAACCCCAAGTCAACGAGCGGGTGGTGTTGAGCACTCACCGCAGTTTTGAAAGTGCTGAAGACAGCGCAAATAGCTGGAAGGCTCAAGGTATTGAAGTGGAGGTTGCTCAACCAAAGCAGTGGCAGGTTTGGGCTAAGCGAGGAACTTACAGCACGCCGCTGCTACGACGGTTGCTGATGCAAAATCTTCAGTCGCATGGATCTAGAGGAGCTTTCATTGACAGCCAGATTCAGCGGCAGGAACCCAAAGCTACCTTGACCATTGACGGCAATCGCTATCAAGAAGATGAAGTGGCGATCGCTCCTAATGAGCCTCTTGAAGTCACCTTCAACCGCGATGACCATGCCACAAAAACCTATGCCGGCAGCTTCAAGCTTCAACCTAATGCCTATGGCACTTATACCCTGGTAAACCAGGTGCCCCTAGAAATCTATCTGCGGGGGGTAGTGCCGCACGAAATTGGCCCGGGTGCGCCGCCTACTGCCATTGAGGCTCAAGCCATTCTGGCGCGGACTTACGTGTTGCGCAACCTCCGCCGGTTTGCCGTTGATAATTACCAGCTTTGTGCTAATACCCAATGCCAGGTCTACTGGGGGCTGACCGAAACTGATCCCGTGGCTGACCAGGCGATTGCCACTACGCAAGGGGTCGTCCTGACTTACCAAAATGAACTGGTGGATGCGCTCTATTCTTCCACGACCGGGGGCGTTACGGCGCGGTTTAGCGATATCTGGAATGGTAGCGATCGTCCCTATTTACAACCCGTTATTGATGCAGTACAAAGCCCGTGGGATTTGGCGAGCCGCAGCCTGGCAGATGAACAAAATTTTCGAGCTTTCATTGCTCAAAAGTCAGGCTTTAACGAAGCTGGGTGGGATATGTTCCGCTGGCGGGTGGTAAGCCCCTTGGCAGATGTAGCTAAAGACTTGAGGTCTTACCTTCAGAGTAAACAAAATCCCCTGGCTAACTTTACGCAAGTGCAGGATATTAAGGTGCTGGAACGCTCACCCGGTGGACGGGTGCAAAAGCTTGCCATTACCACCGATCGCGGCGTGGTAGAACTAGAAAAAGACGAAATTCTGCGGGCGCTCTACGCTCCCAACAGCACCTTGTTTTATATTGATCCGGTTTACGAACAGCCTGTTGCCCAGGCGAATACCCAACCAGGTCAGACAGCAGCGAAAGCAATTGCTTCTCCAACTGCACAGCCAGCAAAAGTGCTCAAAGGGTTTGCCTTCGTGGGAGGAGGCTTGGGTCACGGAGTCGGCATGAGCCAAACTGGCTCCTATCATCTGGGAGAGTTAGGTTGGTCCAGTAGCCGTATCCTCAGCTTCTACTACCCTGGTACCCAGCTCCAGCCGCTCACCAGTGCGATCGTGTTCTGGAAAGAACCGCAGCAAATCTCACTGTATAAACCTACAACCAAGTCAAATCCCAAAGAATCTGACCTGGTAAACGTGGTCAAGACGCCTAAGGATTGATACTGGTGCCCTGAGGCGATCGATCGATTGATCGCCTTCAGGTCAGTAACACCCCAACAGCAGTAAATTTCTAGTCCAGATCTCCTAGCTTATTGCCTACGAATTTTGCTGCACCGCTGCTGCTTGCCAAATCCTGCTAAACCCGTTGCCTAGATACTGCCAAATTTCTCGACTGGTTGTTCGGTAATTTCATAGGCATTGTAAGTATTCGTAAAAGAACCTCATCAGCCTATGTCACAGGACTTCACTTTATCCCTCATATGTCACTCTGGGAAAGGAAAAATAAGTTATGCTTTACACATTGTCTATAACAATAGACCTGTTGGGAAATAAAAATAGAATTGGGACGAGTGGCATCCTTCCGTCCTCTGTCAGTCTATGAAGCCTCTAAATAGAAGTTCCACAAGCCTGCTGCATTCAACATTAAGCGATCATCGAAATCGGGCACACGATTC
>DATNOY010000762.1:0-2461 GCA_036703495.1 Coleofasciculaceae cyanobacterium | reverse complement strand
TTGTCAAGCAGCAGTTCCTTAGTTCAGAACACCCTGTTATATTGATTATTCTGAATAATCCCCATAAGGTCAAGCGATTACTTCAAACATAAGCTTGGCAATTCTCCATTGCTAAAAAGCTTGTTTTGGGCAGCAACTCGGTTGAATTGAGCGATTATCTTTAAAGCTAATTAGCTGAGTCGATCTACAAGTTGGTAGCCAGATTAGTTCAAATTCTACAATTAATTTGTATAAAACTAAAATGCGATCGTAATTACACTAACTTGCTTTTCAAGAAGGTATTGAGCACACTAGCTTTTCACTTTTTGAAATAACATCTGAAATAACAAAAGATAAATTTCTAGCTTTCTTCAAGCTTTGTTTTTTATCCTCTGTTGCATCAGTTTTCAACTAAGTGTTTTTCGCTTTACTCTTCTATCCTACTGTTAACTATCTTGGCTTTCAATAAAATTTGCTGAAAGCGAAAGAATTTCGGCCGATCGGCCGGGACTAGATTAACTCAGCTTGCTGTTGTCACGTCGTCCACTGCCACGATGCCAGAAGTGACCGATAAAGCAGTTGATACAACGGGTTACTCGAAAGAAAGAGGGTTGAAAAAAGAAGGCTGAACTTTGTGAAATAATGGCGATGTCAGAGGTCATAATAATTTTCCAAATCGGCGGTTCTACTCCCAGATACACCGTTTCCTGAAATTCATCAGGAATAAAAGGGCTGCTTCTAGATGAAAAATGAGCGGCTTCATTGAAAATTAAAAATGGCTCTGTTCAAGTTAATTAACCCTTGTTGTGTCACCAGCAAAATTTCGTAGAATTTTGATTGCCTAACCAGGTCTTCTGCTTCCGTGAGAATGCTTAATTTTCTTCCAAAACCCTATGAATTCAGTTTGGCAACAGCTTACGTTGATGAATCTCTCCTTACCGCAATGGAGTCAATCCAGCTATCTCCATCATCTAGTGGGTTCGCTTCGAGCTTGGCGAAGAGGCAGTTGGCTGATGCAATGGGCAGACCTAATCGGAGCGCTGCTAGTAGCGCTAGTGTTTGCATTAGCTCCATTTGTCTCCAATGCTTTAACAGGTCTGTTGCTGACTGCTTGCGCCGGATTTTGGCTGTTGTTAACGCTATCTGACGATAGCGAAAGCGGTAGTCAAATCTCGCCGATTCATTTGCTGGTGCTGCTGTATTGGGGTATTGCCACAGTTGCTACTGCTCTATCACCCGTGCGAACGGCCGCATTTGAAGGGTGGACAAAGCTAACGCTCTATCTCATCCTGTTTGCGCTCATGTCTAGGGTGCTGCGATCGCCTCGGCTACGCTCTGCGATCCTTTTGGTCTACTTGCTGGCCGCCCTGCTAGTTAGCGTTGTGGGATTGAGGCAATGGTTTTTTGGGGCAGCGGCTTTGGCGACCTGGGTTGATCGGGAGTCCACTCTGGCCGGAACTACTCGGGTTTACAGTTTCTTAGGTAATCCCAATTTGTTAGCGGGCTATCTATTGCCTGCCATCTTCTTCAGTGCTGCTGCCTTCTTTGCCTGGAAACGTTGGCTTCCTAAAGCGTTAGCCTTAGTGATGACGATTGCCAATGCTGCCTGTTTAATCCTCACCTTCAGTCGGGGAGGTTGGATTGGCTTCGTGGTGTCAAGCTTTATTTTGATCATGCTGCTGATTTACTGGTTCAGCCAATATTTGCCTCGGTTTTGGCGAATCTGGTCTCTGCCGATCGCCCTGGGTGTTTCAGCGACCATCCTGACTCTGGCGATCCTGACCGTTGATCCACTGCGCGACCGCGTCATGAGCATGTTCATTGGGCGGGAAGATAGCAGCAACAATTTTCGGCTGAACGTTTGGATGGCAGTGATTGAAATGATTCGCGATCGCCCCATTTTGGGCATTGGGCCAGGCAACGATGCCTTCAATAAGGTCTATCCTCGCTACCAGGAAGCTGGATATACTGCCTTAAGCGCTTACTCGATTCCTTTGGAAATCTCAGTAGAGACCGGTTTAATCGGCTTAAGCTGTTTTCTGTGGATTTTGTTGGTAACACTCAACCAGGGTTGGGTACAGCTGCACAAACTTCGAAAAACGGATAATCGGGAAGCTTTCTGGCTAATGGCAGCTGTTGCCACTATGGTCGGGATGTTATCGCATGGTTTAGTTGATACGGTTTGGTATCGTCCTCAGGTCAGCACCCTATGGTGGCTGATGATTGCTACGATTGCCAGCTACTATTCCCCTCCCGCTTCTGTAAGAGCCGAAGAGTGAAGGCACAGAGCCGTAAAAAAATATAGAACGCCTCGTTTTTCGTTAAACCTGTCACGGCACACGAAAAACGAGGCGTTCTGCCAATTAGAGAAAGGGGAAAACCCGCTGAGCCGATGTTTGCTAAGGGTTGGAAACCCACTAACTTCCGGAATTTTTTAAATCTGGAATTCTAAGCAGCCCTTTTAGAGAAAGGCTACAGAACG
>DATNOY010000761.1:0-2234 GCA_036703495.1 Coleofasciculaceae cyanobacterium | reverse complement strand
CTGCTGCACCCGGAGCCAGTACCGTCTCTCCTGAAATTGCTGAGTCATTGTTTAATCAGGTTAAAGAGCTGTCTTTTGAAGAACAGCTGCAGCTACAGCGCGATTTGATTACGGGCAAGAATTCCTTGCTAGCGCGGGAATATGGTTCTTTGAGCGACACTACCAAGCTGTTGTTCTGGTACCGACTGGCGCAAGGTATGGATGCTCAGCAGATTGTGCCCATGCCGCCCGATTATAAGCTGTCTGAGCAAGGTCAGCAGCTCTTTGGGCAGATTACCAGACTGGAATTTCAACAGCAAATTACTCTGTTCCGCAACATGATTGCTCCTATGGGTGTTGATCCAAACTCTGTCGATCGCGATCCTGCCACCAATCTGTAGTTCATCCACCCTGAATTGCTGAAATTATCCTTACCGCTATAGAGATGCTGAGCCTACGGTATCTCTATAGCGGTGTCTAGATCTGACGATGCTGATCCAACTTTGCCCTTAGCTCATTTTTAATTCGATTTAGAATTGACGCTTCATCTAAAGAAGCCAGAATTTGATTAACGATCGCCTTAGGGCTTTCTTCGCCCCAGGATGCACCATTGGCTAAATAAGTTTTGGTCACTTGTCCAATGACATAGGTCGAGATGCCCGCTACGCTAGCCTGAGTCATGGCGACTGAAACATAAGGTGCTAAAGAAATCCCCCCTGTTGCCGGAGCAACTGCGCCCAACAAGCTTTTGAGCGAGCCTAACCCCAGCGTGGCGATTAATTCGCTGGCGGTAATCCCGCCCATGCCCAGCGCCATCTTTTGCAGCAGCCCGACTGCTCCCTGCTGCGTTAGCGGCAAGCCATAGAGGCGAGACAGGGTCAAAATCAGGGCAATATCTACTACGGTTGCACTCAGCAGATCTAATACGGTGATTGGGTTCAGGGCGATCGCCACTGCCTTAGTC
Source organism: Coleofasciculaceae cyanobacterium (assembly GCA_036703495.1). Taxonomy (GTDB): domain Bacteria; phylum Cyanobacteriota; class Cyanobacteriia; order Elainellales; family Elainellaceae; genus Drouetiella. Next base: position 1,291 of record DATNOY010000761.1, on the reverse strand, counting down.
ATGACGCCATTCCAAATTACCTGATTGGCTGCCCGATCGCGAATTTCCAGCTTTTGCTGAACCAGTCGTTCATTAACGTCATCGGCATACAGCATCGTGTTAAGGGCAACTAGGGCTTTACCTTCGCGCTGTAACACCTCCAAAATTTTCAGCTTCAGATCATCTACCTGGGGCACGCCTCGGCTCAGTCGGGCAGTCAGCTGGCCATCTTCCCGCCGTACTGCTTTGGCAAGCAGCGGGGCAGCAGCAGCCATAACAATTTCATCAGGGGATAATAGCTCTTTAACGCGATCGTCCCGAATTTTTTCATAGATGGCTTGGCGATCGGCTTCCGGATATTGATCCATTTTGTTGAGCACCAGCAGGATTGGCTTGCTGGCTTTGCGCAATTCAGACAGCGCCTCAAACTCCACGCGGGTCATATCCCCTGCCACCACAAACAAAATCAAATCAGCTTGTTTGGCTAGCTGTCGCGCCATGGCTTCTCGCGTTTCGCCATTCACTTCGTCAATGCCGGGAGTGTCGATCAACTCCACCTGCGACTTGCCGGAGCCAGGCAAAGAAACCCGCCAAAAATCGCTCTGCTGGTCTGCTAGCGTCTCTTGCGTGGCGCTCCACTGGGCAGTCTGGATGGTCTGCGTCACGCCATGCACCGCTCCTGTTTCAAACACTGTTTGTCCCAGTAAAGCATTCAGCAGGGAAGACTTGCCTCGCCCGACCATGCCAAATACTGCTAGATGCACCACTTGCCGATCGAGCTTATCCAACATCATTTCCAAGCTATTTAGCTCCGGTTCTAGTCCCGATCGCTCTCTGTCCGTGAGGTTGAGATGGCTGACCAACTCGCGCAACACATCCTGCGCCTGGCGATAGTTCAACTCTGCCTGAATTTCGCCAAAGTCTTGGATTGTATGGTCTAATTGGCGATCGAATTCGTTATGGTCCGTCATGAAATAGGTCAGGGCAATATCCCAGTAATGTCCTTTCTTATAGGTTAATCGTCGCTTAAATCGCTGAAGTTGTGTCGGAGACCTCAGCATTAGGGCTCTGCGGGAAAATCGTATACCCCTGCAGGGGCGCAAGGCCTTGCGCCCCTATCGCTAATGTTGTTGCCAGGGAGGATGTGATTAAATTGCAAATCCCTAACCATCCTTCCATCAGGAGGGAACCCAACAAAAGGTCTGAGGTTCCTTTTTTAAGGAGGATCTAGAGGGATTGATCCCTTTGCTGACAAACAGGTTTTAAACCCCAGATTTAGAGCATTCCAGCATAAAATCGTTTGGAAAGGGAA
>DATNOY010000760.1:0-8812 GCA_036703495.1 Coleofasciculaceae cyanobacterium | reverse complement strand
AAATAATGCTAGTTACATCCCCCTGTAGCACCACGTTATAGCCTTCTGGGTAGATGCGCAGTCGATGCAGCTGTTCGTGCAGATCGGTCAGCGTGCAGGACTGCTCATTAATGTAGTAGTTAGACGTGTAGGTGCCCTGCTGGGTGACGCGCAGTTTGCGGGTGACGGTCCATTCGGAGCGCAGCGCAGCAGAAGGGCGATCAGGAACAGCCTCGGTGCCGCCATCGCCATCCTCAGGGCTGCTCTGAATACCGTTGTGACTACCATTGTCACCGGCAGCATCGCTGCTTTTCTCGCGATCTTCGTCAATTGCCTCATAGCGATCGCCCAAATCAAAGGTGACGGTGACACTGGCTTCAACCGTCGATCGTCCCCGACTCGTTTGGGTTTGGTTGACCAAGTCGGGCAACCGCTCGGCCCGCATTCCTTTGGAGCTAGAAAGCCCCAAGGCAAACAGCAGCGCATCAAGAATATTGGACTTGCCAGAGCCGTTGGGCCCTGAAATCACGGTAAACCCAGGTAGCAAAGGAACCTGAGTCGTGCCGCCAAAGGATTTGAAGTGGGTGAGTTCAACGCTCTTGATGTACACTCAGCTCAGTTCAACAATTTAGTACAAATATACTGATTATTTTAGTGCTTGCCAAGCCCTTCGGATCAGATTACCAGGGAATCATATAAGCAAATTCGGATCTTGGCGCGTCATCTTTGGAGAGTTATAGCTCAATATTGCCGATCGTGCTCTCCCATCAGCTGCGTAAATACTGCATAGATAAAGATCTATGTAGTAGGTGGATATTCCACCAATGCGTCTCCCCATCTGCTTAGTACTGCAAAGAGATGCTTTGAAGATGCTTTAAAAGCTGATCCTGCTGCCGATCGCTAAAAAAACCATAAAAATTCTCGACCTACGTAGTTCAAAGAGTATTTTTGTAGCTAAAATCAATATAGATTCAGATTTATTTACGTAAAAACACTAGTCTGAACCGATAAAATCTGGATCATCAGCCTCGGACTAAACCCTAGATCATCAGATCTTGGCTGGAGTGCCTAGTGTCCCCCTAAGCTACTTGTGCTGATCCAATAGGAACTCTCTCTGAAGATTTTTATTTTCCAACCTCTACGTAGGTCTCTTCCCCTTTTTCTACTTTAAGGATTCAGATCCAGTGAGAGGACCTATCGACATAGGCAGGCTGATTGTCGTTATGGCTCTTATTTAGGAGCCGTAGAAGGAGGTCGTACACGATACATGATGAAGCACTATCGAGATCGGCATTGAAGTTGAAGCGGCATGCAGGAGGGATCGTGGAGGTATAACCCTACGCCAGTTCGCTCTCCATTTTTGACCGCTATAGAGTCAGCTAAGTTCTGAATCAACAAATTTTGTGAGTGACGTTATGACTGGGGATCAACCGCCTGAGCATCTGCCAACTCGTCCGCCGTTACAGTTTGCGCAATCGCCCAGATTCATCAGAAATATTCCAAAGGCACAGGAGTCCATCTATCAATTTCTACTAGAAATTGTTAAGACCTGGCCGCCTGAAGAAGTACTGATAGAGTTTAAAGGGCTATTTATTGACCATGCTGATACGTTAAGTTTTGGGGCGCTGCCTCATCTATTTGAAATCATTTTTTCTAATCAAGAATCCGAATTTAGAAACACCTTAAAGCGATCGTGTTACATCTTAATCAATAACTGGGATATTACGCGCAACTATAGAGCCATTCATCAACTCACTGAGCTATTTTCAGACGCAATTTTACATAAACCCACCGTTTCACCAACGCTAAAACGATTGCGAGGATGGTTGCGGAGGTTTGTAGCCAGCCGGGATTTTCAAGAATTAAAACTAGTTGCTTCCAAGTATGAAAACGCTGAGGCACTGCATTGGACGGAGCGCTACACTTCGTATCTGTTAGTCCCTCAATACACCAATTTAGATAATTCTGTTGAGCAGCGTCAGGTAGCCAGAAACCTATCTAAAAAGTTGAAGGAGAAATTTAAGTTTGAGCTAGCCATGTATACAGCCTTCTCGCATAGTAAGTGTCCCGCAGCGAGATCGCCCAAAAATCCCACTAGCCTTGGCGATGAAGTACTTTACCTAATCAAACGAATTGTAGCTAGAAGAGGAATTTTTAGCTATCCTAACTTAGCGAGCATTTTTTTAAATCAAATTAGAGGCGCACCATATTTTCAGTTTAAGAATAGTTTGGTGGAGTATCTGGTTTTCTCTATGGCAAACCAGGAGTTTGTTGAGCTTCTTAGAAAGCATTTAACTGAAAAACTGCAGGATCTCCACACCGATCAAAATGGCAGAATTGTTGATGATTTGCTGTTACTAAGAACCGCCAATCATATTGTTGAGTGTCTAACCGTTGGCGATTGCAATGAGCCTTCGCCTTTATTTGTACAGCTGCTCTCAAGAGGAAATTCTGCTGCCCTTGTAATTGTTTTACTAAAACTGATCCTAATTTGTTCCTATGCTCGAACCCATTTAGAAGGGAAGATTGCTAATCTCATTCGGTATTACGAAAAATATTCTGAAACCGATTGTCAATGGGTGATTAACTTCTTTGAAATGTTCAATGTCACTATGACTATTTTTACAGAGAACGTTGAATATAATATTGTCACGATGAACGATACCGCTTCTACTCATTCAACTAGTCATTCAACTAGCTTGGGCTTGGAAGCCTACCGCATCTTCTCTCAAGCTCGTTATCCCAAGCGAACGAGTAGTCAGAATGCTCTGATCAACGGTACGTTCCTCAATAAAAGAGAAGCCGGATAAAAAACAGGGTTAATGAGCGCCGGCTTTAAGAAAAAACCGGTTGCTCAAATAACCCTGTGCCAGTCTTCTAGAAAATTTCGCTTGCTTTTAAGCTGTCGGCAGGCTAGCTTCTGACAACTCCGGCAAGCACACTTTTGTACCGCCTAAACCACAGTAGCCGTTAGGATTCTTGGCCAGATACTGCTGATGGTATGCTTCAGCATAGTAAAACTCTGGGGCATCCAGAATTTCGGTTGTAATTTCGCCATAACCCGCTTCAGATAGCGCTTTTTGGTAAGCATCGCGTGAGGCTTCGGCGATCGCCTTTTGAGCCTCGGAATAGACATAAATGCCCGAGCGGTATTGAGTGCCGGCATCATTTCCCTGCCGCATGCCTTGAGTAGGATCGTGGCTTTCCCAGAACACCTTGAGCAGCGCTTCATAGCTAATGACTTTGGGATCAAAGACGACCAGCACAACCTCATTGTGACCCGTCATCCCGGTACAAACTTCTTGATAAGTGGGATTAGGCGTAATCCCTGCGGCATAACCGACTGCCGTTGTAAAAACCCCTGGTTGTTGCCAAAACTTCCGTTCTGCGCCCCAGAAACAGCCTAACCCAAACACAACCTTTTCCAATCCATCTGGAAAGGGCGGCTTCAGCGGATGACCATTGACAAAATGTTGAGACGGAACAGGCATGGATTCTGCTCTGCCCGGCAAGGCTTTGTCGGGGCTAGGGAGCGATAGCTTCTTGCCAAACCCAAATAGCACCATACGTTTAACTCTAAGCTTTGATAATTTTCTTTACTTTAATGTATTGTAACGTAGGGATAATGAGCGCCTGCTGAGGAAATGCTGAGGAAATGCGATCGCTTTTCTGAAAAAAGGAGAAGCCTATGTTTCATGCTTCTCCTGTCCTGTCAGTGAATTGCAGCAAGCTTCAGAAACTTCGTTTTGAAGAGGAGGGGTGCTCCGCAAAACCTAGTGCCCTTGGCGGATCTGAGGATCGATGAACCGCCGTTTTCACACGCCGTCAACGCTTACTGGTGCTGGTATGAAGCAAATCTCTTAGCAACTGCTTGATCTGCTGCTCTTTACGAGCGATCGCCACTCCGGCTTCAGCCACTCTGCCTTCCAATTCATCTTGCTTTTTCTTTAAAGGGTCAGTGCCCTGCGCTTCTGCCTCTACCTTGGTTTTGGCGTACCAAGTTTTGGCGTTTTCCAAATGGCGCTTGGCTTCATCATAGCGATCGCCATACTTCGCTTCTAGATTTGCCTCAATAGTTTCAAGTTGGGATTTGAGGCGAGCATACTGCTGACGCAATATCGAAAACTCTTCTTTTTCTTTCACAACCTTAACCGCATCATGAATTAAAGCATTAAAGTCTTTGGACGAAGAGGTGCCTGTTTCTTGAATGTCCGTTAGGACTGTATCTACCTCTGATTCCAACAATTGGGACTGTTGATCTACTTCTTGCTGAAGCTGTTGCACCTTAGATTCTGCTTCAGTTAAATTTTGGCGACGCGAGTGGCTGATGCCGTCAACTAGCCCTTCCACAGCAGCCAATACTTCATTCTGAACTTCTTTCCCCTTTCCACCTACAACTTCCAGGACGGCAGAAAAAGCGTCTTTGACGACTGGACGCACCTCTTGCGAACCTTCTTTAAGTTCAGATAAGGCTTGTGAAACCGCCGCCTGCATGATTTCACGAATGCGATCGGCGCGGAGGCTACCTTCTTCTTTGGCTTGTTTTAAATTTGTAGAGATTCGCTCTTTAACAGCATCAGAGCTAGATGGTATCAAATCAGACATAGCTTAACCTATAGATAAACTTTTATGAGCGAGAGGCTGGGCGAAGAGGCTGGGCAAGCGGCGTAAAGCAGCGATCAAAGATGTAGTCTGCTTTCTAAGTTAAATGGCGATCGGTTTGCTCAACTCTGCTTCAAGAGTGAAATGGGGTGAAATAGGCTCTCTCAAAAAGTAGATTGCAAAGTAGCTCTGCAAAGTAACTCTGCAAAGTAGCTCTATCGTGCTTTTGCTCAGATGCTTTCTTCTATCAAGCTGCCCGGCTAGGTTAAGTCTGCTGTCCAATTTGAAGCCAGATTGGCTTGCTGGACTCCCTGAATGGCGCGTCTACGAATCTCCAGAATTTGGCCAATCTCTCGGGCAAAGCTAGGCTGTCGCTCAATCATTTGGTTGACCATGCTGTAAGACAAGACCATCACTTCTAAATCATCAACTGCCACAATAGAAACCAGGCTGGCTTCACCTGAGAATAATGACATTTCACCAAAAAACTCTCCCGCTTGCAGCGGCAAAACCTCATGTTCTTGTCCAGTTGCCTCCGTCAGAGTAATAACAGCACGTCCTGAAATAATTAGGTATAAAGAACTATTGGAATATCCTTGCCGAACTACTTTTTCACCCATGCCGAAATGTTGAAGCAGGACTCCAGGTGAATCTGAATTGAAATTGTTCTCCTTATCTAAAGGAAAAGAGGCTGGAACAGCCTGTAAACTTTCAGAAAACTTCTTGGATGTATTGGCGGCTTGAGCCGTCGGCCCGTTGAAATGATAGAGCGTCCGAATGGGAAAGGGAATTGATAAGTTATTGCGCTGCGCTGCATACCAGATTCGCGTCATTAACCGACTGCGAATTTCTTCAAGATTAATATAGTCCTCAATAAAAAACTTAACTTCGTACGTAATCGAAGAATCATCGTAGGAAATAGTATAGACCTGGGGTTCTGGGTCAGCCAGAATTCCTTGAGTAGCTAAAGCCGTGTCGCGAAGGACCTGAATGGCTAAATTGGGCGGATCATTATAAGAAAATCCCACTCTGATCCGTTCGGCATGAAGACGCAAAGGTTGACTGTAATTACGAATGATTTCTCCGCTAATCACCTGGTGGGGAATGATCACCATTTCTCGTTCCAGGGTTTGAAGTCGTACCGATCGCCAGTTCATGTCAATCACTTGACCCACTAGATCTCCTACCCGCAGCCAGTCGCCAACGCTGAAAGGGCGCTCGAACAGCAAGGCAATGCCTGACATGATACTGCCCAATGTATCTTGTAGGGCTAAACCAATGACGATCGAACTAACGCCCAATGCCGTTGCTAAGCCTGCCAGATCAGCATCCCAGACTGTAGCCAAGACGATCGCTGTTCCGACAGTGACCAAAATCAGCCGCGAGAGATCGATCAGCAGTTTGGGTACTCTGGCTCGCCAAGTATTTCCCCCTGCTTGCTCGAACAAAATAGCATTCAACAGGGACAGAGAGGCATGAATCAAGCAAATCCAAAATAAGGTTTCGACACTTTTGAACCAGTGATTGGTCGGGTCGAGCTTTAGGATATGTTGCATGAACAGCATGAAAGCTAGAACCGGCAAAACCAGGTTGCGCAGCACGCGTAATGTGGCAGCTAGGGGCTTGCCTCGCCGCCCAAATCGCTGACTGACTTCTCCGATCAGGATGACGAGCAGCGGGAAGCAAATGACGAGGGTGATTGCCCAAATCAAGATGGGGTTTGGCATGGGAATGGGGGAGGGGGAATGAGGAGGGGAGAATGAGGAGGGATTGGGATCGGGTCAAGACTCAAGACGGGTAGGGATTTGTACGCTTTTCAGTCGCCATGCGGGCGATTTGCCCTTGCCGTTGCCATCCATTTCGCCAGCCTCCTCAAATTCGTACAAATCCTGTAAGCGATCGCGAACCCCTTGAGAAACGAGGATAGCTCCCGGTGAGCAGGTGGATCGCAAGGTGCTAGCCACGGTGATGGTGTCACCCCAAACATCGTAGATAAACTTATTTCTGCCGACAATGCCCGCTACTACATCGCCTGAACTAATACCAATGCGAATATTGAGTTTAAAGTTGCGTTCGTGATTGAAGCGACGAATCACCGCCAGCATTTCTAGCGCAAAATCCACTGCTCGCCTGTCATGGTCAAGATAGGGGATGGACAACCCGCAAACCGCCATGTAGCTATCGCCAATGGTTTTGATTTTTTCCATCCCATGCCGCTCTGCTGCTTCATCAAATGAATTCACTAAATCATTCAAAATCGTGACGATCTCATAGGCCGTCAGGGTAGAGGAGAGCTTGGAGAACCCCGTCAGATCGGAGAATAAAACGGAAACATTGGAGACATCTTCGGCAATGTCTTTCTCACCCCGCTTCAGACGTTTGGCGATCGCCGCCGGAAAAATGCTGAGCAAGAGCTGTTCATTTTCTCGGTTTTTCTCTTCCACTAAATTGGTTTGATTGCGCAAACTACTGACCATGGCATTGAACGATCGGGTCAATTCGCCAAATTCGTCTTGCGTGTCCAGAGAGGCGATCGAGTCAATTTCTCCGGCTGTCACTTTACGGGCCCCTTCAATCAGCCGATTGATGGGCTTCACGAAAAAGTGAGCTAAACCCATGGCAATTAGGGTCAGCAGCAGCATCAACAAGGTAGCTGAAATGATCACCTGGCGTTCAAATGAATAGATCGGTTCGTAAGCTTCAGCCAAATCCATTTCGGCAAGAATCACCCAATCCAATCCGTCAATTTTGAGCGGGGCATAGGAACTGAGTACAGGAGTATTTCGATAGTCTCGAATAATTTCGGTTCCCTGCCTACCCAGTAGCGCTGCCTCAACGCCCTGAGTTTTAACTTTTTGCTCCAGAATAGAGGTTTTATATTGGCTAATTCGATTAATGATGGATTCATTCGTTCCCAGCGATCGCAGTATTTTTGTATAGCCATCTGGATCTTCTACTAGAAGTCGAGCGATCGATCGCATCGAGTAATCTCTGCCTACTAAATAAGTTTCTCCAGTTTTCCCTAATCCATCGCTTTTCCAGTTTTGGTTGCCCGTCATCACATTGTTGATTTCATCTACGGGAAGCTGAAAGGCCAGTACGCCAATAAATCCAGATGAGTCAAAGATAGGAGAAGCGATAAAGGCTGCGGGTTGCCCATAGGAGGGCGCATACGGCTCAAAATCGACAATCCGGGCATAGTTTCTTTCATTGGCACGACGAACCATTGCCGTTAGCCGTGCCAAATTGCTTTCACTATAGGGTCCGCTGGTAAAGTTGGTTGTAAAGTCAGTCTCTTTGTAGACGGTATAAACAACTTTGCCTTCTGGGTTAATCAAAAACAGATCGTAATAGCCAAATTTTTCAATAATTTGCTGAAACATGGGATGGTAGCGGGCATGAATGCGGCTGTAGGTACTGTTATCTTGGATATCTGCCAGTAGATGTTTTTTGCCAACCGGATGGGGATTGGCGGCAATGTAGTGATATTGAAGATAGCGAGCCGCCATAGTTTTGGGAAGGAACGATGCTAGGACCGGGGATCCTGGCTCAGTTTTCGCCAGTCTTGGCAAAAATTCAGTTTGGTAGTAATCCTTAAGCTGTTGCTGTGCCTTAGGGGAAAGCTGAGTCGTTTCTAACTGACGGTAGGCAGTCGCAAATTCCTGCATGGCACTGATTACCGTCAAGTCATTACTGAGAGTTTGGATGTGGTTACGAATGGTTTTGAAGTACGACTCGATTTGATACGCCTTAGAAGCCCGCAGGCTGGTGAGCTGGCTGAATACTCGATCCGTCAGATTAGATTGTCCACTGCGATAGCCTAAATAGGCGGTGATCAGGATAGAACAACTGCTAACGGCTAGCAGCATGATGATCAGCTTAGATTTGATACTGAGGTTCTGGAGCGATCGCATAGGGGATTTGGCGTCTTGAAAACAGCCAATTAAGACATGCCGAGGTATTTTAAAGAACAGTTTGCTGAAAGACTGTAGTGATTCAGGCAGTTTACAAATTGTGTAATTATTTTGCATCTACCCCGTATTAGGTGATGTAGACTAGCTCATCCTTATGTGGACTGCACGAGTAGACCTCGGCTTCAATCCAGCAGCCCGTTTGGAGTGTGAGCGTCTCGCTTACGCGGGCCAGATGCCCGCACTCGGGTCGCTCGATTTCCGCCATCTTGTACTAGGGTGAACTGCTTGGGGCGGGTGCTGGGCTGGCAGTCGGGGCA
>DATNOY010000759.1:0-2285 GCA_036703495.1 Coleofasciculaceae cyanobacterium | reverse complement strand
AACATTCGCACTCTGAGAGCTTTGATAGTCCCCCTGCATAACCAACATCATGGGGGCATCCAGCACACCCTGTCTATGATCCTGTGTTGAAAGTAAGACAGATAACGAACTGTGATTCTGATCTTGATTCACTGTCACCTCTGGGAAAAGATTGCAATCGCAAGTGGTTAACATATACCCTTCTACGTTCCACATTCAGAAAACCTAAAACATACAATTGAATCACTGTAAACGTTGCATGAATTCAATATAGGTAATTGAGTTGCGCTTGCCGTCTCCTCAGGGTTGACACTTTTATGTCATCGAGTGATAGGTGAGGCAGTCCAGCTCATGATAGAAGACTAACTCCAACTTTAGTGGGTATTTAGATTCAAATGTTAGTACAACTTATAAGCTGATCAGTCCGCGCTTAAGGGCAACAATTACCGCTTGAGTGCGATCGTTCACGCCCAATTTGCTCAAAAGTCGGTTCACATGGGATTTGACAGTACTTTCACTAATCCCTAAAGCCGTTGCAACCTCTGCATTACTCATCCCCTGCGCCATCAAACGCAGCACCGCTAGTTCTCGTTCACTCAATTCTGGTTTGCTCATCCGCTGCAACAGTTTCGCCCCTACTGCCTGCGGCACATACTTCTGCCCGCTGTGAACAATGCGAATGGCATTCAGAAGTTCGTCGGCTCTAGCATCTTTAAGCAAATAGCCTTGAGCACCTGCATGCAACCCGCGATAAATATCTTCATCCCCATCGTAGGTCGTTAGCACGATAATCCGAGCTGTTTTAAATTCAGTACAAATTGCAGTAATGGCTGTCACTCCGTCCATCTGCGGCATCCGCAAATCCATCAGCGTCACATCGGGTTGATGTTCGCGAAAGAGAGCGATCGCCTGTTCTCCATCCTCTGCTTGGGCAATCACTGCTATTTCTGGATCGCGGTTGATAATCGCTGCCAATCCTCGTCTGATAACAGAATGATCATCAACAATCAAAACGCGAATTGCAGTAGGTTGACTGATCATGATTCTGACGCTCGGTTGACAATGACAACAATTTCTGTACCCTGCTCAGGCTGGCTTTGAATGGTTAGCTGCGCTCCGATGTTCGCCGCCCGCTCGTTCATTCCTAATAAGCCGAATCCACTACTTAATGGAGTATTACCTACCCCAAACCCTCGTCCATTGTCTTTAACCTGCAAGACGCATCGTGTATTTTCGTACGTCAATCCAACTCGAATCTCACTAGCCTCAGCATATTTCATCGCATTGGTTAATGCTTCTTGTCCAATTCGGAGTAAGTTATTCTCCACTTCGGTGGGCAAGGAATAGGCTGTCCCTTGAATTTCATAAATCAGCGCCGTGTCGATTGTCGATCGCATTTGAGCCACGAGGCGATGAAGGGCACTGGACAAATCACCTTCCTCAAGCAACTGAGGACGTAGTGCCGTCACCGATCGACGCGCCTCAGCCAGCCCAGTACGCGCCAATTCTTCAATCATTTCCAAATGTGCCTGGGTTGCTTCCAAGTCATCTATTAACACCTGATTGGCACCCGTAGCTTGCATCAGGATACCTGTAAACGCCTGAGCTAAGGTATCGTGAATTTCGCGTGCCATGCGGTTACGTTCTTCTAAAATTAAAGCTTCTTCAGCACGTTTGCGTTCACGGAGTGCAGCGTTTCGCTGTTCGCTGATATCAAGAATCACCCCCAACATTCGCACAGGTTGTCCTGCTTTGTTATAAATGCCTCGACCCCGACCCACTAGCCAGTGAACACTCCCATCGGGATAGATCACTCGATATTCAGCTTCAAAATCGGTATGGGTTGCTAGTGCGACCTCAATCGCTTGCTCGACTCGAACAATATCGTCTGGATGAACGCGATCGCGCCATGCTTCATAGCTACTCTCAACTTCACTGGGAACTAACCCCAGCAGTCGAGCGTGATTATCATTCCACTCGGTTGTATCCTCTACAATATTCCAGTTACAACTGCCGATGTGAGTGAAGTCCATTGTCAGTCTGCGTTGCTCTTCGCTTTGCCGCAGAACATGCTCAATTCGTTGGCGCTCTTCAATCTCCTCAGAAAGCAGCAGCGTCCGCTCGGCAACTTGTTGCTCTAGCGTTTGGTTGTAGTCAGACAGCAGTTGCTCACTAGCACGAACCTGTAGGTAAAGTCTGGCATTTTCAATGGCGATCGCGGCCTGAGTAGAGAGTAGATTTAAAACTTGCGATAGCTCTGGTGTAAAGGCTACAGTTGCTAACTGGTTTTCTAGATAAAGCACGCC
>DATNOY010000758.1:0-6792 GCA_036703495.1 Coleofasciculaceae cyanobacterium | reverse complement strand
GGTGCAACAGCCACCTCCCAGCGTCCAGCCGCCACCTGAGCTTTAATCGCAGCAAACAGCTCGGGGCGGTTGTTCTGCATCCACTCATACAGCGCCGGAGTCGTATGGCAGTAGCTCAGTTCCGGAAACTCTTTTTGTAGATGCAACACCGAGCGAAAGGTGCGTTCTGCCACCTGCCAGGTTTCGCTGAGCGGCCACAGCCAGGCCATGTCTAAATGGGCATGTCCCAACAGCTGAATTCGGCGCTGCTTGACGAAGTTTCCCCAGGGCTGTAGCTGCTGGCGCAAGGTCGTCAAGGACTGGTCAAAGGAGCGGCGATCGCAGACGGTCAACACCGACCAGGGCAATTGTCCTACCGCTTGAGCCACCGTCTCCAATCGGTCAGGGGAAGCCGTCAAAAATTCCTTGAGCACCGCCAACTCATCCGCGACAAATCCTGGTTCTGGAGGACTCACCGACTGATCTGCCAACTCATAAATACAGAGTGACTTCACCAGCGCCCCATTGTCATGCCCCGGACTTTCTAACCGAATCGCCACCTCAAAGCTGGCATTCTGGCTTACTGCCGGACTCAGCAGCAGTCGGGTTGTGGCATCAAACAAATCGCCTTCCTGCACCCGTTTGCCATTGACATAAATTTGGGCTACCTCTGCCCACCAGGTGAGGGCTAACCGCAGGGTCAAGCCTTGCAAGGGATAGCCATTGAGGTTATGCGGCACTCCTATTCGCTGACCCAGCCACAGCACCTGTCGTCCCTTGGCCCAAGACACATGGTTTTTGGCATTCAGCGTCACGGGTGCCCAGTTTTGCCAGCTTGACGCCTGAGTCGCTTGACTAACAGGCAGTTCCCCTAAGAAAAATCGCCATTGAGCCTGAACATTCACCTGCGTCAACGATCGCAGTTTAGCGATCGCTGCGGCAATCCGATCGCTGGAGGACGGCATCTGGGGGGTAGAAGGAGGCACAGCGTCAGCCATATTTCCAGGTAAGATCAAGGCAATAGTATTTAAGGATGAAGGATGACGGGTAAAGAATGACAAAAAAGTTATGAGTTGTAAGGTTTGCAGTCACTTCACCCGCCACAACTTATAAACCCAAAACTTAGAGTTGTTCCTCTTAGAGCGATTCCTCCACCCCGCACCCCCGCCCCCTCCCTCTTATGTCTTCCTCCAGACGCTACCAAAGTCATCTGTTTAACTTTCTGTCTCGTCAGTCCATGCGGCTCCGAGACCAAACGGGTCAGGCGTGGCGGCAGGCAAAGACCGCTGCTGTTTGGGGGGCGCAAATTTTGCTGTATCCCCTTTACATGGGGTTTCAGACAACTCGCTTAGTCGGCAAGCAGCTACGGCAAACCGCACGGCAGGTATTGCCCAAGCTGCAAGCCGCTCAGCAAAGAGTTCAGCCCGTGTCCGACTCTGAGCCAATCTTGTGGTCAGATACACCGATTCAGCGATCGCTACAGCTGCTTGACGATCTGAGCTTAGTTCTGCCTGCAGATCGGCTAGCCCTGCAATTAGATCCCCATGACCCCAGCGCACCAGGCATGATGGTAGTGGTTGGGGGAAGTGCCCTTGCTCAAGGGGAGCTGCCTACGGGTCAGGCGATCGCCTTGCAAGGGATGGGAGCAGCATCGACCGAAATTTCGAGAGCAGATGGGGTGGCTGCAGCGAACGCTATTCAGCCTGCTATTCGCATTCAGGGGATTGCTTGCCTACTCAGCTCTCGCCAAATGGTATTGGTTAGCCCTGAGAATCAGCTGTTGGATGTCTTAAGTCCAAAACAGCAGCTAATCTTGCAGCGGCGCATGGTAGGCGATATTGCCACCTATCGGCGGCAGCAGCAGGTTTTGAGCACCTCTCAAGCCTCTCCCTTGGTAGACCGTTTTCTGCCCCTTCCTAAAGATCGCCCGCAGGCATTGCCACCTATTCGCGCTTTCTGGCAGCTCATGGCCTGGGTACAGACAAGCCCAGTAGCGATCGCCACCAATCTCTTCCAAGAATCTCGGCTGATGAGCCCTGCCCCTGCAGAGTTGCCCCGTTTACCGGGGACTGCAGCGCTGCGATCGGCCCAACCGACCTGGAAGACGGGCGATGAAATGTTAAGCAGCTGGAGCCACTGGTTTCGGCATCGCCTACAAGACTTTAAAAACCTTACCCTGCAGTCAGCAGCGCAGCCTCCAGAAAAATTGCTGGACGCTGCCGCAACCCAACCCTGGCTAACAAAAGACGATCTGTTTAGCCAAAGCCAACCTGTTCAGGGTTGGATCGCCAGACTTACTGCCCCTCGCAGTCTGTCTACAGCGATGACCCAAGTGCCTCCATCCGGGGAACTGCAAAATTCCGATCTGCTGAATCCTCTGACTCAAATAGAGCTAGCCCAACGAGCCCAAGCTCGACAATCTGCCCGATCGCTGCTCTCCCAGCCTCCAAACCGAACGGCACAACCGTCCGCTGGCGAGCTGATCACCCTGGGCAGTCCGGCACAGGAGGAGCTAGTTGCCAATCCTACCTGGATTGAAGCTGAAGTCAGGTTAGTCACTTATGAGCAGCACCCGATCGAAAGACTCTTGGGTTGGATCGATCGCGGTCTATCCTGGGTGGAACATCAGGCAGCTCATGTTTGGCAGTGGCTACGCGATCGCTGGTCTACCTAAATTAGCACCCTAACTTCATTTGCCACGCTTAGCGAAATTTGACACGCTTAGCGAAAGTGCGCCAAGATGATGAGAGGGCTATTCATAAAACTTAGTAAAGGCTGCTGGCATGTCCCTGGAACTGATTTCTTTAGAAACAATTCAGCAAATTGCACATGAGTATGGCTATTGGTCAGTGTTTCTAGGGATTCTAGTAGAAAATATGGGAGTTCCCATCCCTGGTGAAACCATTACACTGGTCGGCGGCTTTCTGGCAGGAAGCGGTGAACTCAATTACTGGTATGTTTTGAGCAGCACGATCGCCGGAGCCGTGATTGGTAATAACTTTGGCTACTGGATTGGGTTTTACGGCGGTTGGCCGCTGCTGACTCGCCTGGGCAAGCTGTTTCGCATTTCAGAAAAGCGGTTAACCAGCGTCCGCGATCAGTTTAGCCAGAATGCAGCCAAGGCAGTGTTTCTGGGTCGGTTTATTGCATTGCTGCGCGTGTTTGCTGGGCCGTTGGCTGGCATTGTCCAAATGCCCTATCCTCAATTCATTGTTTGGAATCTCGCCGGTGCCGTGGCTTGGGCCACTGTCATGGTTAGTCTTTCCTTCTTTTTGGGCAAGCTGATTCCCCTAGAGCAATTAATTGCCTGGGTTGCCCAGTTGGGTGGGTTGGTGCTGCTAGTTGTAGTGGCTTGGGTTGCCGTTGCCAGTTGGTTAGAGTCTCGTTCCAAGGATGTTGAGCAGCCTGAGACGCAAGAGGCTGCCGAGACACCCTCAACATCCCAGTAAACATACCAGTTTGCCTTCGGCTAAAGCCAGATTAATTTTTGAAAGCGCGGCAGTGCCGCGCTTTCAAAAATTAAATTTTGGACTTTATTGAATTCACGTTCCTCTAGAAAGCTAGCGTGGATGGAAATACAAATCGCTCAGGTCTCCACCCACGCTGGCTAAACCTTTTGCTCCGCTGGGCGCAGCCATTCTCCAAACTCTTCGACAAACCGATCGCTTAAGATGGCTTCTCGAATCCGCTGTGTAAAGCGAATCAGTTCTGTAATGTTGTGAATGGACAGCAGCGTATAGGCCAGTAGCTCTTGCGATCGCAGCAGATGGCTGATGTAGGCTCGGCTAAAATTTTGACATGCGTAGCAAGGGCAATCGGCATCTAGCGGCGTGAAATCTTCCCGATAACGGGCATTTTTCACATTCCATCTCTCCCCGCCTACTAGCGCATTACCGTGACGGGCTAGACGGGTAGGAATCACACAGTCAAACAAATCAATCCCAGCAGCGATCGACCGGGCCATCTCTCGATAGGTGCCAACCCCCATCAGATAGCGAGGCTTGTGGGCAGGCAACAGCGGAGTTGTGGCAGTCACGATCGTTTCGATTAGTTCGGCCGGTTCTCCCACACTGACTCCACCGATGGCATAGCCCGGCAGATCTAGCGTGGCCAGCGCCTTAGCCGCCTGCTGGCGTAAATCCGGATAAACACCGCCCTGAACAATTCCAAACAGCGCTTGATCCGATCGCTGATGTGCTGCAATACACCGCTCTAGCCAGCGATAGGTGCGATCGGTCGCTTCACTCACGGCTGCTCGGCTAGCGGGATAGGGTGGACATTCATCAAATGCCATAATCACATCTGCGCCTAACGCATTCTGGATTTGGATCGATCGCTCTGGCGTCAAATGGATGATTTGACCATCCCGAGGCGATCGGAACGTCACCCCTGCTTCCGCGATCGCTCGAATTTCGCTGAGGCTAAAGACCTGAAACCCACCTGAGTCGGTCAAAATAGGCTGATTCCAGCCCATGAAGCGATGCAAGCCACCCGCTTTTGAAACAATATCTTCACCAGGTTGCAGATGCAGGTGATAGGTGTTTGCCAGCACCATCTGCGCACCTGCCGCCTGAAGCTGATCTGGCGTCACAGTCTTAACATTTGCCAAGGTACCAACCGGCATGAAGCGAGGCGTTGCGACAACACCATGCGGGGTAGAAAATAAACCCGCCCGCGCTCCGGTTTGGCTACAGGTTGCCTGACACTGAAATGAAAATCCGACAGTCAATGATTTACCCAAACCCTGAGACTACAATCTCTTAGGGTACTACACGAAATCCGCTTCGCCTGTATTGCAGCCTGTATTCAGCAAGGCAACAGCATCGCAGAGAAGAGCATTACAGAGAAAAGTTTTCTTCATCGTCCATTCGCACATCCCAACCGGCCGATAATACCTCAGCCACTACCGCTTCTAGCGCCGCAACATTGAGACTGCGGGTAGTTTGCTCTTGCAGGGGGTTAGATAACGGGATTAGCCGGAGCTGACGATGATCTTGAATCAGATCAAAATAAGTTTGTTGGTCTGGAGTGCGCTTTAGCTCTAGATAATCAAAGCTTTGGACGTTGATATAGAGCGTGTGGTTTGCAACCAGCGTTGAGCGTTGAGGATCGGCAAACACCTCAAGCAAATAGCCTTCCTCTTCCGAAAGCAAATGCCCATCTTGGCTGTAGCGGTAACGAACCCGGCTCAAGTCTGCCAAAATTCTTTGCATATCTTGCTTGTTGATAATGATGCCATTGTCAACGATGCAGGGGGCAGGAAGCTTGGCATTTCCGGAAAGATGGTCATGACTCATAAGAGGAAAGCCGTTAATCTAGATGGAACCTTATGTGAACAAATTAGGAGATTAAACAAGAGGACAACGGAGAGCAAAGACGCGCTTGATGAGTCAATATCAGGATTAAACCCACCCAGTGGACTGCCTAACAACCTGAAGCTATGAATTCAGAAATCTATGAATTGCACCGATTTCACTACTGGCTTAGATTGGCATAGCGGTCATTCATGGAACATGAACCAAGGAGTATGGAGACTATGCCCCCAAAGAATTCCACCCTTGTATCCCGTTCAAATTTTCATCTAGATCGCCGTCAAAGAGCGGTAGAAACTGAAAATAACTGAAACGAGAGCCTATGAAACAATATTAGCTCAGGTCGTTAAACTACCTCTAGTAAAATTTACGGAAGCAAATTTGAGGTTCGATTAACTCAGTTAGGAAAGCAGGTTCTACATCATTATCACTGCGATCCAGGAGCCAGACATTCAGCCAGAGAACCGAAGCTGCAATGCCTGTAGCGCTATAATAACGGGCGAACTAACCAGCCCCATAGCTTTGGAAGAGCACCACAAATCTATAAACAAATCTATAAAGTTGTTGTTGGCAATTGCTGCATAAAACTTAGGATTGGAAATAGTCCTACGAAATTGAGAAGGTTAAGAGTCGAAATACGGCAGGATTTAGACATCCGTATTCCTGGGTTTTGATTCCTACAGTTCTAACATTGGCTCAATGATGACGGCAACTTTAACAAAATTGGTAGCAGCGATCGCCTTTTACACTTGCCTACCTGTACCTGCATCCTGGATGGGAGACTTTCAAACCGTGGCTCGGTTTGCCCCTATGGTTGGACTATTCATAGGCGGTTTGTTAGGGCTGCTGGATTTGGGTTTACAGCAGGCGGGTTTGCCCATGCTGACTCGCAGTGCCGTCATCGTCGTGAGTTGGGTAGCCATCACCGGCGGACTGCACTTAGATGGGGCAATGGATACTGCAGATGGACTCGCCGTTACTGACCCCAATCGTCGCCTAGCCGTGATGGTAGACAGCGCCACCGGAGCCTTTGGAGCCATGGCGGCAATTGCCCTCCTCCTGCTCAAGACTGCTGCTCTGGCAGATCTATCCTCCTTTCGGTGGCTAGCATTGATGCTGGCGGCAGGCTGGGGGCGATGGGGGCAGCAGGTAGCGATCGCCCACTACATTTACCTCAAACCCACTGGGAAAGGCGCATTTCACAAAACGACCATCCGCTCTGGGTGGGATACTATTCCTGCTCTAACGCTACTTATAGGGCTGAGTAGCCTTCCTGTGAGTTTGAGCTTAGATCATCTGGGGCTCAGTTTGACCCTAGTGCTGGGGGGTGGAGCGATCGCAGTTCTCACTGCCGCCTGGTTTAACTACAAATTGGGGGGACATACTGGAGATACCTATGGAGCCGTCGTGGAATGGACAGAAGCCCTTCTGTTGGTACTACTCACGGCAATTTGAGCAAGAAAACATAGGAACCAGCTAACCAGGTGCGCCAAACTGCAAA
>DATNOY010000757.1:0-3602 GCA_036703495.1 Coleofasciculaceae cyanobacterium | reverse complement strand
AACGAGGAGCATAAACGAACGTCGTTTCCTGCCTGTTGTCATATGAATGAGTTTGGGGCGCATGAACCGGCGCATAGGTTGAGCTGTTGTGAATGCTGATTTGATAGTTCTGGTACAGAGCATTATGAAGATTGGTTAGTTTGACCCTATCCCCGTGACGCACCATGTCAGCAATCCGCGCAACGCGATCGGGTGTCTTCTGCTGAGGGGGCAGCAGTTCAACGCACTGCTGAGCTAAATTTTTGAGCTGCAAATCAACAGTGGGTTGCTGAGCCAAAGCGGGAGATTCAAACTGAGCCAGCTCTCCCGCTTTCTGGCGAATGGGGATCGGGTTTGGTGCATCATGAATTAGTTCGGCTTGAATCACTTGCGCTTGATCCAAGGCTCTTTTCAACCGCTCGCGATCGGGCTGTAGCGTAGGCTGATTTCTGTAGTCGCTGATTAGCCGATCCAGTTCGGAGGTGTCCCCCCCGATTGCGTTGAGGCGATCGCGTTCCTGCTGAAGTTTGTCTAAATTCAAGTTCATGCTTTCCTCCGAAACGTAGACCCGTGATGGTTTTTGATGCGTTATCGCAACTGCTCTAAGAGGGCTGCACACAGCCCTAACGTGTGGGAAGCGGGTTCGTCAGCCATTGCATCCAAAGCCGCAGCGATCGGCCGGGGTAGTTCACGCTCAAGGTCTAACGCATACCTTGCGCTGGTAACATGCCAGCCTGCTTGGGACTGTGCCAAGATTGCGACCATCTGCCATTTGTGTTCCTTAGAAATTCCCTCTAAGTGGGAACCGTATTGCTGCTCTAGGCTTGTAGCAACAATCCCGTCAACGAAGTATCCAATAGGGTGCGGCATTAATCTTCCTCTGCTTTTGGTAAATCAACTTTCAACAAACCGATCACAAACTTTCCAACTTCTTCCCAATCAACCGATTCCTCATCAATCTTGGGAACTTTCACCACTTCGCGAAGCTGCTGAATCTCCGTCCATCGATCCCAAGTTCCCGATCCAATATCCTCAAAGTGATCGGTTGTGTAGCAGCAGCCGGATATCTCTGCTGTCACTTCCTCCGTTGCGGCGTAGTGTTCGCCTTCAAATGGGTCAGAAGTCCATGCTTCCTGCAACCACGCGATCACCGTCTGGGTGTCGTCAAACAGGTCTTGAGGCGCGTCCCCGAAGACCCGTAATTCTGGAGGTTGCAGGATCTGGTAGATCTCATCCCAAAGCGCTTCCTCGGTTGTCATGGCGTTAATCCTCAGTCGCCATGAGAGCGACCCCAGCAGCGATCGCCACAGAACCAGCAAGCAAGGCATCGGTAGCTAATTTGTCTTTCTGTTGAGGGCTACCGCTCACCAAAGCGGCTAGGAGCATTAGCACCGTGGTTATGATTGACATCCCCATTAGGGGCATCATGAACCGTCTAATCCCGCTTCCTATCGGGTTGAAACGGGATTTTCCTGGTGGGTCTAGACGATCCATCTGATCGCTGAGCTGTTCTAGCTCAGTAGACATCCTATCTAGGCGATCGTCTAGGTTGTTTACTGCAACCTCAAATTGAAATTGCAGGTCGCTAACCGCTGAATCCAGCGATGAGTTGGTAGATACTGCCAGATCAGCAAGTTTATTGTTGAGTTCGTTCACCTCATCCCCGATCTGCTCCTCAAAATTTGCTACG
The DNA here is from genome assembly GCA_036703495.1 of Coleofasciculaceae cyanobacterium. GTDB lineage: Bacteria > Cyanobacteriota > Cyanobacteriia > Elainellales > Elainellaceae > Drouetiella. The sequence goes on along the minus strand of DATNOY010000757.1, from coordinate 1,933 downwards.
CCCATCGTGTGTTGAGCAAACCTTACCTCTAGTTCTGATAGCCGCTGTTGCAGAAGCAGTAGCGGGTAGATCTGATCGTCGTCATTGGCTTCAATCAAACCCCATCCTTGGGGTGCGGAATTTGAGCCATTAATTTGTGTCATTTTGAAACTCCTTGGGAAGTGCGGTTTTGAGTGAGTTTTGGGCGAGTTATTTAGCCGTTGGAGCCTCGAATAACTCAAGATCGATCGCGCAAAGCTTTGTAACTTGAGGCGTTACAGCGTTACGGTCGATTTTCGTATTTAAGCCAAGTTATCGGGTTGAAATAACGCGACACTAACCGAGTTACTAACCGGGTTAGTGTCCCGCTACGAGCCTTGTAACTTCTGAGGTTCAGCCGTTTGGTTCTGCGGCTGATTAACCCATTTCCAAACCAGAAAAGCGTTGATGGACAGCAGGAACGCAAGGGCGATCGCAGCAACTGCTACGAGCCTCTGCGCCCATTCTTCTTGTTGGTCGATTTCGGTTCTTCTTCCGGCTGCTGCTGTTGGGGAATCGCTTGCCCTGCGGTCTGTTTGACCTTGCCAATCCCACGGGCAATGCCCGCTGTTGCCTTTTTTACGATTGCGCTCTCCAGCTGAATTCCGATGTTGTCACCAAGCTGATCGGCAATATCAAGCAGGCTTTCAATGCTGAACGTCAGCGCTTCCGTTGCCTGATCGCTGAATAGTGCCAGATCTTCCCTAGCCTCGGGTGCAGGATCGTAAACCTCAAAGTCGTCTACCACAAGCTCAGCGTCGATCGCTGCTGGCAAGTAAACTAATGCTGACGGCTGAGAACCTGAAAAGCCTTGCTCAGACTGGTCTTCAACCGAGCCACTGAGCGGGTCACTAACCCGGTCAGTGGCTCGGTCAGTGACCCGGTTGTTAGCTGGTTTGGAGGACAAGGAAAATTCTTCTGGTGCGGGTTTGCCATAGAGCTGCCAAACCGATTTAGAGAACTCTGCAACGGACATCTTCACGTCGCCCGGTTCCTTGGGAACTTCCACGGGCTTCCCCCGCTTTGTTCCCATCTTGGTATCGCCGGTATAGTCCAGCAGCCTTTGCAACAGCAACCGTCCAAACTCTGTGTAGCTGCCGATTCTGGTCTTGTCGGAATGCTCGGAAACCCTGATATCCTCGATCGCCCAATAGAAAATCTGCTCTAGAATCGGCTTGCGTTGCTTCACCCAGGAAGGCGATCGGGGAGGCAAAAGTGATGCCCCAAGTTCGCTGTTTGAGTAGATTTTCTCTGAGGCTTTTGCCTCCAGATCTTTGTTTAGGTCAATGATAGGTGCGGTCATGGTTGTCTCCTGTCTGGTGGCTGCTTTAACCGGGTTACTAACCGGGTCACTAACCGGGTTAGTGTCCGGGTCAGTGTCCCGGTTGGTGGCATGAATCAACCATAGCAGAAATCTTCTAAATGACAAACAAAAAAGCGACGAATTTATAAAATTCGTCGCTCTCATCTTCTTTTTGACAGGTTAGCCGCTCTCTGGTTCGCCTGGATCTTGATATTCCAGCATGTCTCGACTCTGGATGTATACCTCAAACAAATGGGGATGCTTCCTGTGGATTTGGGCGATCTGCTCTAATACTGAATCAGCTAAATCTAGGTGCGCTTGCGTTGTCGGTGGGGCATCGCGATCGGTCAACCAGTGATCGATCGTGGATCTGCCAGCTCGGAGAATTCCCCGTAACTGTTCCCTGTCGATCCCCCACTTGCTTATGAAGTCCTGTGGGGTCATCGTTTCAGAAAATCCCCTGGACTGCTGATTTCCTTCCAGTACAACGGTAGTTTGTCTGCTGTTTCCTCAGCGGGGATGATCGGCTCAAAGTTAAACCGCTCCAGTAGGTTGATTCCGTCTTTGCTATATCCGAGAGCGTACACATGGCACGGATAGGCAACGTGACGA
>DATNOY010000756.1:0-12180 GCA_036703495.1 Coleofasciculaceae cyanobacterium | reverse complement strand
ACCCCTGCGGGTAGCCAGTCAGCGGTCGTCAGTTTAAACGTAATATAGCCTGTAAAAAAGCCTAAAAAGATGACGCTCTCTGAGAGTAGAAACACGATGAAACCAAACATGCTGTTGGCTTCTTCATTGTGTCCATGTTCGCCTACGGTTGGCAGAGCATGCTGCAATTGATCGGAAGTGACAGAACTTTCCATGGCTCGTGTTTTAGGGTAAATTGCATCGTATTTCATTGGGCTAAATCGGCGGGCTGGGTCGTTGGGATGGGTTGCAGTAGAGGCTAGATATGGCAGTCTGCCTCTACCGTCGTTGACCGATTACCCCTCTTGAGGAAGGGGATTTGCTGCACCGGGCATCGCACTAACCGCACTGGCCGTCAAAGGTTCCGATTTGCCATAGCCATAAGGCCCGGAAATCACAATCGGAATTTCCTCGAAATTTTCAACCGGGGGCGGTGAAGACACCATCCATTCCAGACCGATCGCCCGCCAAGGATTAATTGGGGCTGGTTTTCCTTGCACCCAAGAGCTGACGATATTGAGAATGAAGGGCAAGGTAGACATGCCCAGCAAAAATCCGCCCAGGCTAGCCAAAACATTCCAAAAAGCCAGATCGGGATCATAGGAAGAGACGCGGCGCGGCATTCCCAATAGACCTGCAGGATGCATCGGCAAAAAGTTGAGATTCGTGCCGATAAACGCCAACCAGAAATGCAGCTTACCTAACCCCTCGTAATACATGCGTCCCGTCATTTTGGGAAACCAGTGATAGATGGCGGCAAACATACCCATTGTGATAGTGCCGTAAACAATGTAGTGAAAATGACCGACAACAAAGTAGGTATTGTTAACGTGAATGTCAATGGGTACAGAACCCAGCATCACACCGGTAATGCCGGCGAACAGGAACATGAAGATGGCTCCCAGTGCGAACAGCATGGGGGTATCCATACGGAGTTTGCCCTTCCAGATGGTGGCTGTCCAGGCAAAAATTTTGACTCCGGTAGGCACGGCGACACACATCGTAGTCACCATGAATACAATCCGCATCCAGCCGGGCGTACCGCTGGCAAACATATGGTGAACCCAGACCAGCAGACTGACGCCAGCGATCGTGATCGAAGAAACGGCCACAACGTTGTAGCCAAACAGCGGTTTGCGGGCGTAAACCGGGAGAACTTCCGAAAAAACGCCAAAGATGGGCAACACCATCACATAAACGGCCGGATGAGAATAGAACCAAAAGAAGTGCTGGTAGAGCACTGGGTTTCCGCCTTTGGCAGGATCAAAAAAGCTAGTGCCAATGGATAAATCGAGCAGCAGCATGACTGCCCCAGCCGTAAGGGCGGGCAAACCCGTCAACTGGATTAACTGAGCGCTTAATACCGTCCAAACGAAGATCGGCATCCGAAAGAACGTCATGCCGGGGGCACGCATCTTAAAGATGGTGGTGACGAAGTTAACCGCTCCCATGATGGACGAGACGCCCGACAGCGCCACTGCCAGCAGCCAAATCAACTGACCATTGATCAGCTCTCCAGACGGATTTTGTAAGCTGACTGGCGGGTAAGACCACCAACCTGCCTGGGCTGTGCCATTGGGCAGGAAGAAGCTAGAGAGTAGCAAAATCCCAAACACTGGAAACATCCAGAAGGCTGCTGCATTGAGGCGAGGGAAGGCCATGTCTCGCGCCCCGATCATCAAGGGCACCAGGTAGTTGCTCAGTCCGACTAGGGACGGAAACACCCAGAGGAACAGCATGATGGTGCCATGCATGGTGAACAGACTGTTGTAGAAGGAGCGATCGACTAGATCAGACTCAGGCGTGATTAACTCTGCCCGCATCACCATAGACAGCAAGCCGCCAATCAGAAAAAACACAAAGGATGTGACCAGATACTGAATGCCAATCACTTTGTGGTCTGTGCTGAAGCTGAAGTACGGTCGCCAGCTTGCGGGCGGCTTCTCGGCGATAGCGGCAATGTCTTCGATTGGAAGATGGGTCATCGATGACTTTCCTTATTGACTGTTGGTTTTCAGAGAAGTGGCAGCGGGTTGATTCACAAGCGGCGGCGGTGCCGGTTTGACAGTCGCCCATCCGGGTTTAATCGGCTTATCGTCAGATGAGCGGGCATATTCAAAGGCGGCTTGATTGAAGGCAGGAGAGCGCTCTTGAGTAGCCGCATTCGCCAACCACTGCTGGTAGTCATCCGGCGACTCGACTAACACATCTGCCTGCATCACGGCAAAATAGGTGCCGCTAAACTGAGAATCCTCTAGCCGATACTTGCCCACCCGAATTGGGGTAAATTCAAAGTCGATCGTGCGATCGGGGATAATGTCTTGCTTTAGCCGAAACGCCGGAATATAAAACCCGTGAATCACATCTTCTGATTGCAGCGCCAACCGCACGCGGCGATCGACCGGCAAATGTAGTTCAGTACTCGTGACATTCTGCTGCGGGTAGCGAAATTCCCAGACCCACTGACGAGAATGAACTTCAATCTCTTCCGGTGGCAAGACAACAGCGCTTGCCGGTGCCCCCTTTGTGACATTTTCTTGAGTGTCTGGATTCTGTTCTGGCGCAGCGTAGGCGGGTTCCATACCCATGTGCAAATGCACAATTTCCATCGGGCCGCGAATCGCCATTTGGCTGTAGACATGGTAGCTATAGCCGGCAATCCAGAACACTAAAAGAATGGGAACAGCTGTCCAAACAATCTCCAGCGTGATGTTGCCCTCAATCGGCGGGCCGTCACTAAAGTCATACTTGCCTGCCCGATAGAACAAGATCGAGTACATCAGGGTGCCACCCACCCCCAAGAAGATGAACGTCCCCAAAGTCACCAAAAAGCTAAACAAATCATCAATTAGCTTAGATTCGGCAGACGCTTGAGGCGGCAGCCAGGAATAGGACTGTTGCCCCATCCAAAGGCTCACAAAGGTCAGGAGGATGGCGATCGCCATCAAGGTCAAAATTGTCTGGACTTTCATAACAATCCATATCTTAAAGAGTCTGATTGGGCTACTTGAGCAAGGCGTCGAGATCTTGATGATGTTGCAGCAAGTCTGCTGCTGTGGTATGCACACCAAACTCGCCGCCCAGATGGGCACCTAGCGTTCCTTGAAAGTACATGAGCAATAGAATCACCAACCCGGACAGCAAATAACTCCACTGCACCTGCCGGGCCATGTCATTCCGCCATTGATAGCGCTGAAACCCTCGCCAAACCGTCATGCCGACAATCAACGCCAGCAGCAAAATGCCACCTACTCCATGCCAGATCATCGTGTCCATCGCCTTTAAGCCCCAGGCGCTAGTGACATCAGCCGGGGGATCAGCCAGCATAATTTCATAGAAACCGGCTGCCACCGTAAAAAAGGTGATGATCGCGGAGGCCAAGACGTTATACCAGCCGACATCAAAAAAGTTAGAGCGAACCACCGTCAGCGAGAGAAACTTGAGGATTTGCTTTTCTAACGGAAACAGCGCACCAGCAATATCAAAAGCAATGCCAATGATAAATAGACCCAGCGTCAGATGCACCAGGTTGGGATGGATCGGCAGCCCATAGGGCAGCCCATTGGCACCCAGATTCGGGCTTAACTGTTCAATTAGGTTCGCGTTCATCGCAAAACGCCCTCCTTAATGGCTTCGACAACGGGTACGGTATGGAGTCCATATACCCACACCAACTCATCGCCGAGATAGACCTGAACGAAGACTAGCCCCGTCAGCAGCAGTCCTGCGCCTAGAAACGGCAGCGGCACCCTGAGCGGATCATTGGCTCGCAGGATATAGCGCCAGGCCGTGATCGCCGTGATGATCCCTGAAAGCGACCAGCCCAATAGGGTATGCAAATTCAGCGTGGACTCAGCCGCATCGTAAGGTTCCGCCAGTCCGGCTTCGACTTGACCAAAGATCACTGCAATGAAAATAGAAACGGTGGCAAAAAACAGATTCCACCAACTCACTTCATACAGACGAACGTTTTTAGTGAAATAGCCAATCACATCGCAGACAAAAGCAAATAAAACCATGGCGATCACAAAGTGAACGACGATGGGATGGATGGTGTCTGGATACGGTAAGTTATGCTCGTTCAGAGGTGGAAGATAGTCCAGCATCGAGTTCTCCTTGGCATATCTTCTATAGTCATATTTGCGTCAGATACCGCGAAGTTTAACACTTCTGTCGGTCTACCATTTGTTCCTTAAGCCAACCTACGGATTTCCATTGCCGGACTACTTAACCGTGCGATCGAGCCGAGGAGCATTCGCCAAAAACTGACCACTTAACAATAGAGCCGTTTCTGGATCAAGTTTTCCGGTTGCTTGCACCCCGACTGCCGCTTGAAACTGTTTTAATGCCAGCTTCAGCGCCTTTGGCATTTGCTCAGTAGACTGGTTGATCGTTTGGTTTAAATAGCCAAGTTGATGGAGCAGGGTAGCGACCTGTACCTCTGTTAAAGCCAAATCTGTGGGGCGAAAAATGGGCACGTATTGATCCCGCCAATAGCGATCGAGAAATTCAGCTTTATGGACTTGGAAAATTTTGCCAAAGGCCGGATCACCAATAATCACTGACGTATCATCAATCCCCAGCAGGGCGATCGCATGTGGGGCTTTGCCGTGATCTGAGTAGAGCCAGGTTGCCAGTACACCGGGGCGATTGATCCGCTGCATTTGCTCCCAAGTGGGCGATAGCTCTATGCCATCCATGCCAAAGCCCTGAGCGGCGACAATCAGCTGCGGCATAGAAGTTCCCAACAGGCTAGTGCCTGCCAATTGAGCGACGTTGGACTCGGTTGCTTCTAACCCCCACAGCCGCAGGATGGTGGCCAAGGCCGCCGGAGCACAGCTACTATCGGAAGTTTGCTGAAACACACCATTGGGTTGCAGGTTGTTGTCCAGCGAGGCATAGATAGGAGACAGGAAGTGGGCTTCAGTTGCCGTAAACCCCCCCAGTCCCAGCAGCCCCAATAGTACTACTGCCACCACCTGCAGTCGGGCTGTTCGCCAGCTGACTGTAATTGCCAATCCACAGAACCCTAACAAAATGACTCGGATCAGCGTCCAGGTAACGCGCATGCCGTAAACCCGCCACTCTAAAGGCAACCCTTGCAATTGGGGAACATTTAAGGCTAGGAGCAGCATGCCAACATATAGCCCCAAAGCGGCCATGGATAGGGAGGTTTTGCCTTTAAACAAATTGTTGGCGGTTGCCCCTCTGCGCACCAGCAAACGCCCTAGCCGCATTCCCCAAGAAAAAGCCAAAGTGCCCAACAGCAGTGTAAACGTTAGTTCTACCAGCATAGGTGCGATCGCCAAAAGGTTTTTCTTAGGAAATGTGTTCCTGTTGCCACTATAGCTACTGCAATCGCCACTGCCATTGGAACTACTACGGTCACTGCTAGATAGTCCAGGTTTTGCTGAAATTTAATTGAGATTTAATTCTGCTGCCTTACACTCAGCTTGAGCTGATCTATCCTGAATCAGTCCTAGGGAAGGTGTAGAAGCCAGAAGTAAGACGATATTTTGGGAAGTTGTCAAAGCTAAGCCGCTGCCGATCCACTTGGGGAAATAGGTGCGGGTAGTGCCCCTGTCTGGGATCTGCGCCTTCACGCCTCCTAGATGTCATCGGTGTGAGAAATGGTAGTCGTTAGAAATCGTGCAGGGAGGTCATTTTTCCGAGAAGGCTAGCAAAAATAACTCAAGCAACTTTGCTGAGTAAATCAGGACAAACAGCCCGTTCCAGCCTAGTCTTGCCCAACTTATTCTGACAAGAGCCCTGCGTTAATCCAACTATTACCTCGGCAATTTAATCGGCTTGATTGTGGGATGCGCGAAGTGCGCCCCACATAATCAAGCCTTGGGGGTTTAGGTATTCTCAAATATTGTCGGAGCAATCGCTAATTCAACAACAGCTAATCCACCAATGCTGGTACAACGAGCTGAACAAGCCGGTACGACAATGAGTGCTCCCAGTCGAGAAAATCTCGTTCTCCAGCGAAAACGTTAAGTCCCTTTTTGATTTCATATGCCGCAATGAGTCAGATCACGCCACGTCGTCAAAAAGATAAAACACTTTGCGCCTTGCTCCACAGTATCCAGGACGAAATTTCTAAAAAGTTGAAAGCGAGTAAAATTCGTAAACGGCTCAAAGGAACAGCAATTGTCGATACTGAAGCGGGCATCCTGCTGGTTTCGACGAATAGCGATCGCTTTAGCTTGCCCGGTGGAGGAGCAGAAAAGCAGGAAACTGGAGAAGCCGCTGCCATCCGTGAACTCAAAGAAGAAACTGGACTGAAAGCCATTTCAGCAGTCTATCTTTTTAGCCACATTGGCGGCATCCGCAAACGCGGCTTTGGCTTAGTCCGCAATCATCACCGGGTATTTCTGATTCAGACCAAGGGACAGCCCCGTCCTGAGCAGGAAATCCAGGCTATCCGATACTATCGACCTGGAGATGAGATCAATCTCTCGTCTTCTGCCAGAACAATTATTGAAAAATACTGGGCAATCAAACAAAATGAACGGCTTGATCTTCAGAGTTCCCATCCTGAGGTCGTTGCTGCTCAGGAGCTGCATTCGCTTTGATTGAGGACAGTTCAGCGTTTGGCATTTCGGCAGCTTGCTTTAGCGGTTATCAGGGATGCTGGATGGGAGATGCAGCGCGATCGCCCATCCGGGGAATTGACGTTGCTAGTTTTTGCTCATTAGATTAGTCGATAGATTAGCCAATAGATCAGTCAATGGAACAGCTCAGGCAGACGAGTAGGGATACGAACTCATGCGGGTGCCAAAATTAAGGCGAATTCAGAAAATTGTGTTAATTGTGGCATCCCTTGCGGTCTTTTACCTGGGAACGGCCCTCATCTTGAAAGCCATTGGACTATCTAATGTTCAATGGGTGATGCAGCAAACGGGCGTCTGGGCACCTGCAATTTTTGTAGCGCTATGTGCCATCAGCCTGATCCTGGCTCCGTTGAGCGGCAGCTCTCTGTTCATCGTAGGCGGTACTTTATTTGGTAAAGAAGCCGGATTTTTGTTGGGTTATTTCGCTACGCTATTGGGATGCAATGTCAACTTCTGGATATCTCGCAGACTGGGGCGCAAGGCGGTTTCTTGGTTGATCAGCGAAAAACATGTAGATGAGTTAAACCAATTGACTCAGAAGGTGAGAAGTCATCACGAAATTTTCTATCTGATGGTAACGCTGATTTTCTCTCAGGACATTGTTAGCTATGCCGCTGGCTTAACCTCGATCCAGTATCGAAAATTCCTCATTGCTCTGGTGATTAGCGGAGCCGCTGTGATCGGCACTCAGATCTATTTTGGCTCTAGCCTGCTAGAAGCGATCGTCAAGGGTTGATTGCTCAACTGGTAATCAGGGGGACTTGATTTTATGCCGCATCCATTCCCAGGGTGCCAGCAAAAGGGCCATCCCTAAGCAAGCAAGAACGACCATATACCCGACCCGCCAGGGCCATGAGCCTAACCAATCAATCAAAGTGGGCTGACTGGGGCGCGAGTTGCCTAGATAGCCATAGTTGAACCCAAAAATGGCATTGATTGGGAAGACACAGATCAAGTAAAGCAGACCTGCTCTCACAGCCAAGCCGTAATCTCTTCGGGTTGGTCGAAATCGATGCACTACCACCATGTAGACTGCAGTGCCCACAATGACGGCATGATCGAGCCAGAATAGCCAAAACCAAGGACTCAGCAATCCCAATCCCAGGTCGGGGGTTAACAGACCCTGTAGGCTAAAACCGATGCCCCAAAAGTAGAGCAATGCAATCAGCTCCCTTTTATGCCAAATCAAGGCCAATGGTGTCAGGAAGGTAACGATATCACAGATATTAAGGGGCAGCGATCGGGCTGGGTTAAAGTTGGCGGGGAGTAACCACCAGCCATGAACAGCAATCCACAGAAGAAGATAAAGCGTGGCAGCCCTTTTCTCAACGCTGATTAACTGCTGCGTTCCCCGTCGCTGTAGGCTCCAGGCAATAATTTGCCACCAAATCGCAGCCAAGGCCCCCACGATGATGGCGTGAGTCAGTGAAAAAGGCCGAAATTGGTGGAAATCTTCAAACGTCAAACTTTGTTGTTAACCGAAGGTGGCACTACTCTGTTGCTTTGGACTGTTGCTTCCGTCATTTGCTTCCGTCATGTATGCCCGTCAGCCGCAGCTTTGCCAAACGGGTGATGTTTACGGCTTTGCCTAAAATACTCTTTTCTTTTATCCTAACGTCAGTTCGAGTTAAGACTGGTTTTGGAACAAAATTCAACGAATCCTCAGTTCTGCTCCTTGCTCTAAGCAGACCAAAAATTCGCAGAATTCGCCATTCATCCAACGATTTTGCGCTGTTCTAGAGATTTGCCTGGAGGAGAGATCAAGGGGCATTGGACTGCCAGGATCAAGCAGTAATTGAAAGAGCAGGGTTTTTACGCGAGTTTTCTATAAAAGTCTAGGATTAAGAGGATGGGTTGCAGTCTGTTCAAGCCGATTTAGAGATAAATTGGGCGAGGCACGCGCCCTCACGCCCCCTTCACTTTTCCTGTTCCGATGACTGACGTTCCTGCATCTCAAGACTCGCTTACGTCTGATTTACCCAATCGTCTGGTGAAACATGCGGTTCGCTATGCCGATCATCAGCGAGTTAACCGAGATCACCTGACGCCGATGATCCGGCATTACGTGGAGATGAAAGATCAGCATCCCAATGCCCTGTTGCTGTATCGGGTAGGAGATTTTTTTGAGACTTTTTTTCAAGATGCTATTACCGTTTCTCGGGAGTTAGAGCTGGTGCTAACGGCCAAAGATGCCGGTAAAGAGGTTGGTAAAGTTCCCCTCGCCGGGATTCCGCATCATGCCCTCGATCGCTACTGTGCCCTGCTGGTTGAGAAAGGTTTTGCCGTCGCCATTTGTGACCAAACTGAAGATGCTGCCGATGTCCAGGGTCGCTTAGTCCAACGGGAAGTGACACGCATCCTGACGCCCGGCACTATCCTGGAAGAGGGCATGTTGAATGCCCGTCGCAATAATTATCTCGCTGCTGTGGTGCTGGCTGGAACGCACTGGGGCTTGGCGATCGCTGATGTGTCCACCGGAGAATTTTTGGCAACTCAATCTAGCGATCTGGATCAGTTGACCCAGGAGCTGTTGCGCTTGCAGCCTTCGGAGGTGCTGGTGCCCACCAATGCGCCAGACTTGGGCGGCTTGTTGCGACCGGGCGAAAAATCTAGCCACCTGCCGGACTGCTTGCCTGCCCAGTTTTGCTACACGCTGCGATCGCAAATGCCGTTTAGCCTACCCGAAGCTCGGCAGCGCATTCTAGAACGGTTTCGTGTGCGATCGCTGGAAGGTTTTGGCTGCGAACATTTGCCTCTGGGGACGCGAGCCGCAGGCGGTTTGCTGGAATACCTGGAAGACACGCAGCGTGAAAATAAGCGCAAAGCTGAAAATCCAGACGCGTTGCAGCAAATCTTACTCCAGCCCCTCTGCACCTATACCCTCACCGAGTATCTGATTATTGACCACCAGACCCGCCGCAATTTAGAAATCACCCAAACCGTCAGAGACGGCACGTTTCATGGCTCTTTGCTCTGGGCGATCGATAAAACGGTGACGGCCATGGGCGGACGGGCGCTGCGCCGCTGGCTGTTGCAGCCTTTGCTCAAACTGGAGGCGATCCTGTCTCGCCAAGACACGATTCAAGAACTGGTCGAAGATGGCTCTCTGCGGCAAACGCTGCAGCAATTGCTCAAGCAAATCTATGACCTAGAGCGGCTGACGGGTCGGGCTGGGTCGGGTACAGCCAACGCCCGCGATCTGGTGGCTCTGGCAGATTCTTTGGCAAGACTGCCGGATTTGGCAGAACTGGTTGCCTCGGGTGAATCGCCTTACCTGCAAGCCTTACAAACGGTGCCGCCTGTATTAGTGCAGCTGGGCAAGCATCTGAAGGCGCATCTGGTAGAAAATCCGCCGCTCTACCTGACGGAAGGCAATATCATCCGGACAGGAATTAACCCCCAACTCGACAGTCTCCGCCAGCAGATTGCAACTGATGAACAGTGGATCGCGCAACTGGAGGTGAGTGAACGCCAGCGCACCGGCATTGCTAATCTAAAAGTTGGCTACAACAAAACATTTGGCTACTACATCAGCATTACTCGCGCCAAGTCGGGCGATCGCATTCCAGAGGGCTACACCCGCAAGCAAACGCTGACCAATGAAGAGCGCTACATCACGACTGAGCTGAAGGAAAAGGAATCGGCTATCCATCTGGCTCGGGAAGCGGTCAACAAGCTGGAGTATGACCTCTTTGCCAGTTTGCGCATTGAAGTGGCAGAACAGGCAGAGGCAGTCCGGCAGGTGGCTAGGGCGATCGCGGCCCTGGATGCCCTGTGTGCGCTGGCTGAACTGGCAGCCCTACGGGGCTATTGCCGCCCTCAAATGGTAGCGACCCGCGAAATTACGGTTCTGGACGGTCGTCATCCGGTGGTAGAACAGTCGCTGCCGGCAGGGTTTTTTGTGCCTAATTCGGCCATGCTGGGCAAAACTCAACAGCATGCCAGCCCTGATCTGATCATCCTCACTGGGCCGAATGCCAGTGGCAAAAGCTGCTATCTACGGCAGGTAGGACTCATTCAGCTGATGGCACAAGTGGGTAGCTTTGTCCCGGCTCAATCGGCGGTGTTGGGGATTTGCGATCGCATCTTTACCCGCGTTGGCGCAGTCGATGATCTGGCCACCGGACAATCGACGTTCATGGTGGAAATGAACGAAACGGCCAATATCCTCAACCATGCTACGTCTACCTCGCTGGTGCTGCTGGACGAAATTGGGCGCGGCACTGCCACCTTTGATGGTTTGTCGATCGCCTGGGCCGTTGCCGAACATCTGGCCACTGAAATTGGCGCTCGGACGATTTTTGCCACCCACTACCATGAGCTGAATGAACTGGCCTCCATCCTGTCGAATGTGGCCAACTACCAGGTGACGGTGAAAGAGCTGCCTGATCAAATCATTTTCTTGCACCAAGTCCGTCCCGGTGGAGCCGATCGCTCTTACGGGATTGAAGCGGGACGGCTGGCCGGATTGCCCGCTTCGGTGATTCAACGGGCGCAACAGGTCATGCGCCAAATTGAACAGCATTCCCATATTGCGGTGGGGCTACGGCGCAGTCATCGCGGAGAGGATGCCGTAGAAATGGAGGGCGATCGCGTTCAGGAGAACAACGGACGCCAAAAATACAAACCAATGGCAACTCCTCCCGGACAGTTAGATATTTTTGGTGAGTGAGGGGTAACGCGGTAAGCCCTGGAATGGCGAATCTGCCAAATTCAGATCTGAAATTAGGCGCGCTATCGACGCTTATCGTTTTGCGCAACTCACTTTGATCTGAACGTCATTTTGTTCTTGGAGCGCCAGCCTGAGATGGGTGCGAGCATCTGCTAAGGCTGGACTCATGGCGATCGCTTGCTGATAATGTTCAATGGCACTTTTCAAATCGCCCGCCTGTTTACACTGATTTCCCAGCTCGTAGTTGAGTGAGGCATAGTGAGCCTGTTTCTCGGCAGGCAGTCTGCCGAGACCATGAAGTACAGCGGCTAAGCGAATATCACTATCACGGTGATGAGGCTGAAGTTCTAACACCGTTTGATAGCAAGCGATCGCTTCCTCCCACTTGCCCGTGTCCTGTAGGGCTATACCCAGGTTGTAGTGAGCGGCTGCCAGATCGGGCTGCAAGGCGATCGCTTGTCGATAAAACTGAATGGCAGTATCCACATCATCCTGCTGTTTGTTCTGGGTGCCCAGTTCAGTGCAAATTGCAGCATAATGCGGCTGCCGATCTGGAGCAAGCTTGCCTAAAGCATGGTGCGCACTAGCGGCATTGGCCTCGGCTGCTCGATGGTCTGGCTGGAGTGCCAGTGTCGTTTGATAACAAGCGATCGCCTCTTCCCAGTTGCCTGTATTGTGGAATGCGACCCCTAGATCATAGTGAGCAGTTACCCAGTCGGGCCGCATCGCGATCGCCTGTTGATAATACTCGATGGCAGCCTTGAAATCGCCTGCCTGCTTGCGCCGATTGCCTAAGTCATGGTTGATCGCTGCATAGTGTATACTTTCGGCTGCAGACAACTTTCCCTGAGCATGCATCGCATTTGCCCAAAC
>DATNOY010000755.1:0-2720 GCA_036703495.1 Coleofasciculaceae cyanobacterium | reverse complement strand
CAGCATCCCATTTATTAACTACCACCACACAGGCGCGACCGTCATCGGCAATCCGTCCTGCTAGTTTCTGATCTTGCTCGGTGACGCCATCCAGCGCATCAATGACCAGCAGCACTACATCAGATCGGCGAATTGCTTTAAAGGAGCGATTAATTCCAAAAAATTCGGGGCCGTATTCTACCTGCTTTTTCTTGCGAATTCCAGCCGTATCAATCAAGCGATAGCGCTGCTCTCCTCGCTCAACAATCATGTCAATGGTGTCGCGGGTGGTACCAGAGACAGGGCTAACAATAGCGCGGTTCTCGCCAACAAACGCATTCAGCAAGCTGGATTTGCCCACATTAGGACGTCCAACAATTGCTACTCGAATCTCGTCGCTAGCTTCAATAATTTCGGTAGATGGCAAATAGTTCAGCAATTCGTCTAGCAATTCACCAGTACCATTGCCGTGAATACCCGATACGGCGAAGGGTTCTCCCAAACCCAAGCGCCAAAATTCTGCGGCTTGCATTAAGCCTTGATCAGGCGATTCACATTTGTTGACGGCAACTAAAACCGGGACAGACTGCTGCCTCAGCCATGTAGCGATCGTCTCATCGGCTCCATTAGGTCCGGCTTGTCCATCAACAACAAATATGGCGGCGCTGGCTTCGGCAAGGGCCAGCATGGCTTGTTCGCGGATGAGCGGCAAGAAGTCGGTATCATCATCGAACACTAAGCCTCCCGTATCCACCACGACGAAGTCCCGATCGCGCCAAAACGCTTCTCGGTAGGTGCGATCGCGAGTCACTCCGGGTTCATCATGGACGATCGCATCCATCATGCCTGTTAAGCGATTAACGAGTGTAGATTTGCCCACATTAGGGCGACCAATAATAGCAATAACAGGAAGAGGCATAGGACACGAAGGATGAAAGATAAACAGGAGTCCGGTAGTGGATCGTCCTTAACTATTGTGGCTTAGAAAAGCATGCTTCAGCCATTTACACTTAAATCTTGAGCTAAGAATCGCGAATTTAATTAAATAGGAGGTACAGGGACAGCCCTCAAGCAGGAGCACTGCTTCTATACCCCAGTTCTAGATTTATTAAATCCACGATCTTTTTTTGTGGAGGCGCACTGAGCATCCACAAAAATGTCCCTGTCCTAATATCTGTGGTTATAGCTATCTAAGCCAGATCACGAATGGCAGCTTGAGCTTCTCGCCTTAACCCAGCCGCAATCCGAAATAGCTCTTGCCCTGTATGTAAATAGTAGTCATCGTAGCTGGTGACAAAGCGCTCTAGCTCATCTACTCCATCGCCAACTTGGTTTAGACAATAGTAAAGGTGAGCCGCCACACTGGCCACGGCAGGCGGATTGGGCATCGAGCGAAAAATCTGTTGTGCCCGTTGTAAAGAACTTCGGCTGTCTTCCAAATAAGCCTGAAAATCTTCCAATAGCTCGTCATCAAACGGATCCGCGGCTAAGAGATTAATTTGTCGCTTCAAAGGTTTAATGACTTGATTCAAAATGCGATTAACGGGCTGATAGACTCGGCTAAGCCATAACTCCAGATGCTCATCACTGTCTCGCCCGGTGCGGCGTTGACGGTAATGCTTTTGAGCTTCCGCAGTTCTCTCCTGGCGACTTTCAGCATGGACTGCCGTCCGGAATTGCCCTTGTTTCTCATAGCTCAGCTGGCGATCGTAAGATTGACGCCGCCTAGGATCACTTAAGATTTCATAGGCAGCATTAATCGAAGTAATCCGATCGTGGCTAGCACCCTCCAGATTGACATCTGGATGATAGCGTTTCGCCATCTGACGATAAGCTTGCTTCACTTCCGCCTGACTCGCCGTGGGACTAATTTCTAGGGTATCGTAGTGCGTCTCTGCCATACGGTTATTCTATCGCCCATCAGCCTGGCTAAATATAGCGCTTCGCATTTGACAAAAACTATTTGATAAAAACCAGAAGATTTTCTGTGAGCCCCATGACGAAACGGAATTCCCAGGAAATCTTCTGCACCGCACGCCATTGAAAGCAGCTCTATGGCAGGAACTCTATAGAGTTAGATATAGTACATTAGATCTAACTGCTGCCTCGAATTGCGCTTTTCTACTAAATCTTGCAAAGTATACTTCTGCAAGACTGCATCAGCCGCTCGACCCGATTCCTGCCAAATTTCTCGCACGATCATCCCCTCAACAGATTTAATCTCCTTACCCGGTTCAGTCGGTCGAGATTCTGTACCTTCAATACAGCTAATCACCTCAAGTAGCGTGATCTTCCAAGGTTCCCTTGCCAACAAATAACCGCCCCGCGCTCCACGCTGACTCCGAACAATTCCAGAGCGTCTTAGAGAAGCTAAGAGCTGCTCCAGATAACGATCCGGAATATTTTGCTCAGCAGCAATTTGACGAATCTGCAAGGGTTCACCATTACTATACTGAGCCGCTAATTCCATTAAAGCCAGTAGCGCGTATTCACTCTTACAAGAAAGTTCCACAGGTAAAAGTTATAAAAGTATCTTTCTAAATTATACCCCGGTTCTCCACTGGGGTATGAGAATTTAGAGTTTTTTACTGACCTAACGCTTCACGCTTCAATAAAACCAGGTTCTTCCTAAAGGTTTTGTAAGGCTTGTAGAAAATAATCTGAAGTTTACGCAATTGAAAGCCCTACAAATCAAGAACATAACCTACAGCAACATTCGCCATGAAAAATGCCCAAACTCA
>DATNOY010000754.1:0-15062 GCA_036703495.1 Coleofasciculaceae cyanobacterium | reverse complement strand
GGAAAACTGGAGAGCGATCGCTTCGCAAGGCTTGCGCCATTAATTCCCATTGCGGGAGGTAAATTTATGATATCAGGAATGCAGTCATCTGCAAGGGCGGAGCCTTGGCTTGCACCCTTGCAGCCACTTAGGAGAGCACATTGATGATCTACCGCGATCGCCTCTCTCCCTGGTGCGTGATTCAGCATTTGCCCAGGTTTCAGCATGTCATCATCGCTCGCTTTCGCAACCGCAACGATGCCGAAGCCTATGTGAAAGTGATGCGACGGATGAATCCAACCATACCTTACGAAATTGTGTTTGATCCCCCGATCGATCCTCCCCAGTCCTCACTTTGATCTAGAGACGTGTGCACTCGGCTAGAGCCAGATGATTTTTTGAAAGCTTCGCAGAGCAAGGTTTTCAAAAAATCATCTGGACTTAACTCCGTTGAAAATTGCTATATGCCGGAGGAACAGAGCAGATCGATCGCGCCTACACCAGATTCAGCTCTGGATGCAAAATGTTGTTGAGAATCGAAGCAGGACGCTGCTTATGCTTCCAGGCAAAGGCATGGCGGAAAGCAGCATCTTGACAGGCTTGCAGTTCCTCAAATCCGATGATGTCGTAGGTCAGCAGGTTCTCATACTCAAACGGCAGGCGCATATTATGCAGCCCAGCGTTATCGGTACAAATGGCAATATCTACCCCTGCCTCAAAGCAGCGATCGAACACGACTTTTAATTGATGCAGGCTTTCCAGGGTGCCGGTCTTGGTATAAGTGGTGGGACACACCTCCAAGCACTGACCTTCTCTAGCAAGCTGAGGCAGCAGTTCGGGATAAAGCAAGGGAATCTGGATGCCATGCCCAATCCGCATCAGGTAGGGCAGAAGTTCTGGATAACAGCCCTCAGTGGTTTCATACAAATGCCCGGTGGTGTTCAGTCCCAGCGATCGCCCATAGGCATACAGCTCCACAAATTCATCCAGGCGATCGCGGTAATGGGCATCCCCCCCGGCGACATCAATGCCACACACATAAGACTTAGCTTGAGCCGCCAAATCCACGATCGCCCGGTTCACCTCATAGGGCAAACGCGAATGCATACATAAAATTTGGCTGGTGACGATGGGATATTCCACCGCCTGACTGGCTTGCCCCACCGTTTCCACAATGGCTGCCATCTGATCAATCCGCTCAGTCTGGCTTAGATGCTCAGGAGTGCGTAGATAGGGAGTGTAGCGCAGTTCCAGGTAGGCTAAATTTTCGAAAACATAAGCCCCTCGGATTAACCGATAGATGAAATAGGGGAGCGTGTCCTGGGTTTGTACTTTTTCGACAAGCGTATGAAGTTCTAGATACTCATCTAGCGTTTTGCGCGGGCGGGTATAAAAGTCTTCAAACGCTTCATAGTCCGCAAAAGATTGGGACAAATCTGCCGGGTTGCGTTGAAAATAGCGCCACAGGACTCGGGGAACCACGGAGCCACCGAGATGACGATGTAATTCTGCGTATAGAGCCACAAGAACCTCTTTATATTTCAGTCAATCCAGGACAAGCTGACGTAAGGGACAGCCACAAAATAGCTATGAGAGACGCGACTTCACCAGGAGACTCAGGAGGTTGGGAGTAAAAGCGAAAGTTGCTCAACGATCGCCAACAGGTTCTACCTGCGGCTGATCCGGGGGGCTGCTTATGCAGACTGACGATAAGGATCTGAAAACCTGTAACAGCAGGCTTTGGCTAATGGTCTCAAAACTGTCTCAAGCTTTAACCTGAGAACAGTTCAGTCAAGGTTTCGCTTCCAACTCCACCCACAGCAGCTCCTGTGAAGTAGCAATAACTCTGTTTTAGGAAGGGAAATAAACTGGACAATTAACGAAATTGGAACTCCACTGATGAAGTTCATCTAAGCGAGTTCATTCCAGAATATCAAGGGCTTATTGAGCTTGCTTCATATAAGTATAGACAAACTGCTTCAATAACATGGGTCGCTCGCCTAATGTTGACAACCCACAGATAGAGATAAAGTAGAACAGCCATCTTTCTGATTCTGGCGCTTCCTTTTGGCATGAGCAGTCCCTTTGACAACACTCCAGCTGATCCCACAGGTAAACAACATGGACAGGAGGCTGACTCCACACCTGGCTCAGCGGAGCAACGTAGCCTAGCTGAGGAATTGGCTGAGGTAGAAGCCGAGCTATCTGCCCCTTTAGAACTCGCCTCTCCATCTCAGGTTAAAACTGGCCCGGTTAGGATTGTCACACCGCCGTTGACCCTGGTGGAGGTGGCGTTCTTTGCGAGTACGTCTAGCCTGCTCTGGCTCGTCAGTTACTACCTCAGTATTGGCCCCTGGATGCGGATCTTATTTCCACTCCCGATTGCGCTGGCCTATCTGCGCTGGGGGTATCGGGCTTCTTGGATGGCAGCTATTGTCTCAGGGCTACTCCTCTCGGTATTAATGGGCCCTTACTTAAGTGTGCTGTTCTGCATTCCCTACGCGCTGCTGGGGGTGCAGTTGGGCATGATGTGGAAGCGGCGATCGCCCTGGCTTCCTTCCATCGGTATCGGCACTTTGATCTCCACCCTAGGGTTTTTCTTTCGCCTGTCGCTGCTTTCCATTTTTCTGGGCGAAGATCTTTGGTCCTATGTCACTAACCGAATTGCTGACATCATTCAGTGGGCGCTTAGCAAGCTAGTCGATTGGGGTTGGCTTGGGTTGGATGTGCTAGGACAATCGAATTTGATCGTGGTGCAAATTGCCACTGTGGCCCTCGTGTTGTGCAGCGACTTTGTGTATCTGTTCACCGTCCATCTGGCGGCCTGGCTCTTGCTAGAGCGGTTGGGCAACCCAATTCCGCAGCCGCCAAACTGGGTGCAGGTACTGATGGAGGAAGAATGAAGCGGGCAGCCTATGATTCGAGCTTATAGCCAGCGGCAGCGAGCCGAGTCCTGGATGCAGCGGTTTCGCGGGGCTGCTCCGGTGTTTGCCTGCGTCTTGGGCTTTACAGACACCGGGCTGATTCCAGGAATTTCTGCGGCTGGAGCCACGCCAGCCGATCGCCAATATACGGCGGTGGCTGATGCCGAGTTTCTGATGTTGGGAGTTCATGCCCATCCCCAGTATCCCTTGCCTCCTCTGCATGCCGGAGCATCGCCTGTGCTGATTACCCGAGCAATTGTCTCGGCTCAAAAGCTGCCGGTTTACCTGTTCAATGCAGGACTACCTCAGCCTCCGTCGGTGCCAGCGATCGATTTGCAGGGAATGCCGGCCCGCTGTTTGAGCCAGGGCAATGCGCTAGATTACCCAGTTGTGCAGCATTTGTGGCAGCAAGGGCTGGTTTGGGGAGAAAAGCTGGCGGCTGAAACCCCGCAGGGATATGTGGTTTTGGGGGAATGCGTGGTTGGGGGAACCACAACTGCCCTAGCCATCTTGACGGGACTAGGATGGAATGCCATCGGTAAGGTCAACAGCAGTCATCCGACCTGCAATCATCAGCAAAAATGGCAGGTGGTAGAGGCAGGGCTCCAGCGGGGAAGGGAGAGATGGGCGGTTCCTGACGGCTCACCGATCGGCGCGTCCTGCCAAAGACAGACTCTGCCCCATCCCCTACAGCTGGTTGCGGCAGTAGGCGATCCCATGCAAATTGTGGTTGCAGGAATGGCGATCGCTGCTAGCCGCTCCGGTGGCGTATTGCTGGCAGGTGGAACGCAAATGCTGGCTGTCTATGCGCTGATGCAGGCGATCGCCCAAACTGAATCTCTTGCCTGGCAACCGGAACAGATTCTCGTGGGCACCACCCGTTGGGTTGCAGAAGATCCAACCGGTGACACCATTGGGCTGGCGGAAATGCTCAATGTTCCCCTATTGGCAACGCAACTTAGCTTTGCCGAGTCGCGCTATGAGCAGCTGCGAGCCTACGAACGAGGGTTTGTCAAAGAGGGGGTGGGGGCAGGAGGATGCGCGATCGCTGCCCATCTTTACCAAGGTTGGCAACAGGCTGAGCTGTTAGCCGCGATCGAAACGTTGGCTGAGGACTATGGGCACCAGCGCCCTCACCTGGAAAAATAGCGCTGAAAAAAGCTGAAAAAAAACAGTGCTGATTTCCAACTTGAAACCAGCACCCCAGCTGAAAGCCTATGAAATTAAATAGATAGCATAATAGTTTGCACTGGAATAAAACTCAAAAAATAAGTTCTCTCTGGCATAACCGACAAGATGCAGCTAAGTCTGAACATAGCCTGTGACAAACAGCCTGTGACAAGCCGCTGATTACTTAGATGACTCGTCTAGATAAGAGTTGCTCTTCTAGGGCGGCGATCCGATTGTAGGCTGCAGTTAACTGAGCCGTGAGACGCTGAATTTGCACTTCTGGAGCCAGGACGCGATCGCCACTTTGAGGATCAGACTCTGGATAGCCATCATCCATCAACACATCTTTATGTTCCATCTCACTATTAAGATGGCGATTTTGATAGGAGTAGCGCCCCGTATTTCCTCCAGCTTGCATCCCAGCTTGCGAAAACGGGCTTTTGCCTCCTGTGGCTAGTTTTAATTCTGACAGGATGCTAGTGATTTGATCCCTCAGCTGCTCAGTAATTTCATGCAGCGCGTCCACTTTGGTATTCAAATGACTCATTTGATCTTGGACTGGATCCATGTGACGCTCTACTTCCTTTGAAAGATTGTCCTTACATCCTAAGAACCAAACTCGCAAACTGCCTAATATTCCTGAATCATTTAACGTTTAGTTTATCCTTCCAGGATGGCGTCTCTTGAAAAAAGTTTTGGACGCTGAATTATAGCCACCTAAAGACTGAAATCCTTGCTGGTCAAGCTATTCAAACCTTGTAGGCGTTATCAATTAAGCTACATATAGCCTAGCATCAGGTTCTTAATAATCATCCAGATTATTCCCTTAGAAAAGTCATAACCCGGTTCGGAATTGCCTCACTTTATTAAAAATTTGTTAACTCAAATGTCTGCCTCAAACTTCAGGCTGCCAGCTTAATTTAGCTTGGAGAATTTAATTGACAATTGCCGTAAAGCAAGTTTGATTGAATGATCACGGGCTGGCTACAGCAGTGGGTTTGTCTGGGGGTAAGGTGGCTAGTAGGGCCCGCCCTCAGACAAATTCGTTAACTAAAATTTTTTAGAAATTGCGAGATAATAACAAATGAAGGCTGCGTCAATCTCTCCTGCTGCTCTTGCCAGTTGTTTAAGCCTGAATTGAGGCAACCATCCAGAAACGATGCTGAGTTTTCAAGATTTCTTTATCGCTTGCGCTGGATTTTGGAAAACGGAAAGAACCTATCATTTTGTTAGCGAAAATGAGGTTGAGCGTTCTTACACTGAATTTCGTGCAGAAATGCTGGATCAAGACATAAAACAGCAGATTTTGTCTAAATCTGATTCTGGTAGCGACGCCTTTTCAGGCATCAAAATTGATCTGGATCGGGCGATGCAAGATACCACGGCTTCTCCAGGATTTGCCGTTTCCTTTGATACGCGATCGGAGAAAGGGGAAGAGGTATCTATGACTTTGAAGGCGCTGTTCGTCCCTGATGCTTTTGTGATTGCGGATGCCCTTAATTTGCCTGCTATGCCTCTCCCAATTGCAGCTCAAGTGGATGCCGATGGCGAAGTGATCCAGGGCTTTTACCTGCGAGATCAAGGGTATTCTGAATCGGGGGCGATCGCTGGCCGCTTCACCTACCAGCCTACCCGCCAAACTTTAGAAATGACGACCTACTATAATCGTTCAGTGGCGGTTGACCAAATGCGGTTTGTTACCCCGACCTTGCGCTTACGAACGATTGTGACCTATCAGCGCCCCACGGATGGCTCAGTGCCTACGGTGATCACACTGGTTGGGTTCGGGATGGAGCGCAAAGAATCCTAAAGGCAGCAGGGTGCGGTTCACGGCCATAGCACTCAGCCAGCCTGATTGGAAATTTCATCTCTGCCCTTTTCTGACCTCCCTTCATCTCCCATGCTTACCCGTCGGTCGCTCCTTTTCGGCACAAGCGCCTTAGTCTTCAGTCAATTTCTGCTGGGCTGCAATGGTAGCAATGCTGGCATCAAAGTTCGGCTGCTAGCAGACTCTGTGCCACCTCAGCTATTGAAGGAGTTTCAGCGGCAGATCGACAAAAATTCTGTCGTCAACTTTTTGCAAAGCAAACAGATTGCAGAGGTGTTTGAGCTCCTACAAAGTTGGCAGAAGCAGCCGAATTCTCAGGAAAAGCCTGCGACTGGATTGCCAAGTTTACCGTTTGCCGGTCCTAAGGTTGCCCCTTTAGCTGATCTCGTGACGCTGGGCGATTATTGGTTAGCTCCGGCGATTCAGCAAGGGTTGATTCAGCCTTTGCCGGTTCAAGACATTCCCGAATGGCAGCAGCTTCCCGATCTTTGGAAACACCTCGTGCGGCGCGATCGCCAGGGTCAACTCAGCGACACAGGTGAAGTGTGGGCAGCACCCTACCGCTGGGGCACTTTAATGATGGTTTATCGCCCAGAAAAATTTCAGGATTTGGGATGGGTGCCTACCGATTGGAGTGATCTGTGGCGATCGGAACTGAAAGGAAAAATCTCATTGCTGGATAGCCCCAGAACCGTGATTGGCTTGACGCTAAAAAAACTGGGCAAATCTCTGAACTTAAGCGATTTGCAAACCGTTGCCAATCTGTCGTCTGAACTGCAATCGCTGCAACAGCAGGTGAAATTCTATAGCTCCAAAGCCTACCTCCAGCCCTTGATTTTGGAAGATACCAGCCTGGCTGTAGGATGGTCGCACGAAATTTTGCCTCTGTTAGAGCGAGAGAATCATCTGGCTGGCGTTGTACCCAAAGCCGGAACAATCCTCACGGCTGATTTATGGGTGCGTCCAACCACTGCGCCGACGGCTAACGTGGGAAACAGCGATCGCCTTACCCTCTTGAAGCAATGGATGGGGTTTTGCTGGAATCCCAAAATTGCTGCTCAACTCTCGCTACTCAGTACGGCTGCTTCGCCCCTTTTTACAGGCAAAGACGCCAGTCAAATTCCTGCATCCCTGCGTCCGAAAAACTTGCTAATCCCCCCTCTGGACATTCAGCAGCGCAGCGAGTTCCTGTTGCCTTTGGCAGCCTCCACCCTAGAGCAATATCGTCAGCTCTGGACGGCAATGCGAACGGGTGCTGTGCAGCCATAGCCAGTGAGACTAGCTTGATACTCTGGGGTGTTAATAAAGCGCTTCGCGCTTGACTGGAACTAGATTATTTTTTGAAAACCCCATTTTTTGAAGGACTCATTTTTTGAAAGCCTTGCGGAGCGAAGCCTTCAAAAAACAATCTGTACTTCACTCCCTTGAAAATCGCTCTATGAGGGCGCGTTATATTAGGGTGCGTTAAACAGATTCGTCGTTTGAGAAGCACCCGGAGCCGAGAGCCCCAAGAACACATCGCAATGGGGATCAGTGGGGGCAGTCTTAAAATTGCAGATATACGCTCCTAGCAGATCGCCGCGCCACGTAAAAATCCGCACGTCATAACCAAAATCTTTGGCATCTGTGCCAATTTGGCTGATGAACGCATAGCGATTAATGTAGTTCGTCTGGTTCCAGACCTGTTGATCAACCAGCAGCTCTACTCGAGGTGGCATACCATCAGTACCCGGATAGGCCACCCAATAGTTCAGCAGGTTACTACCAAACTGCTGTTGTGCCCACCAGAGGCTAGGAACGGTCAGCTTAACTTCCTGAAAAACAGTGTTAGCAGCAACCACAGAGCCATCCCTCGGCACATTTCCTGACCAAAACTGAGCTACCTGCTGAGTATCCAGCGGCATAGTCAGCATCAGCAACGTATCCTGCTCCAGGGCTGCTGCTTTGAAACAGAGCAACAGGTTGGCTGTAGACGCCAGCAGCAGCGATAGGGTTGGCATGAGCCGTCGTTGCAATGAAGAGACAGGCAGGACGCAGTGATGCTGCTTCATGGAGTTTGTTTAGAAAAATGGGTCTAGCGCAGGGCGATCGCATTCGCTCCTAACCTTAGTTTAAAGCCACCCAGGTTTAGGACGATCAAGCGCCGCATAGGTTGCCAAGCGCCTGCCAGCTAGGGCAAAGCCTTGAGGCGGCACAACGGGTTTCCCCCAGAGGGATCGCGTTTTGGTGAATTTCAGGTATGATGGTCAACAGGAATATACACTATTCCGGTAGATTAACCGTAGTTTAATTCAATCCCAGTTTAATTCAACCCTACTTTAACCAGGAGGCTTGCATGACCGCCCTGAAACCCTTTCAGCCCAAGCTAGATCAAAGCCCTGCAACGAGCGATCGCCATACCCAAATACGAGTACGGATTCGAATTCCTAAGCAGTACCAGCAAGAGCCCATTATTTCTAACTTGATCACGCGCTACGGGCTCACGGTCAATATTGCAGCAGCTCTCTTGAGTGCCAACGGCCGGGAAGACGGTTGGTTTGATCTGGTACTTCAAGGCACTGAAGTGCAAATTCAAAGTGCTTTGATTGATCTGAATGATTTGGACTTAGAAATTTGGTACGACACAGATGAGGAAAGCTGGTAGCGAATCGTCTGAGCTGCTAAACGATTGGCATTCCCCGTCCGCGAGCGGACGGGGAAAAGGATTGCGATCGCCTTGTAGACCGATCTCACTCGCCACAGCAACCCGGTTCAGCCTTTTGGGTAGGCGGCACATCCAGCGCTGGATTAGCCGTGAAAAACCCAACCGGCTTCAGCATGAACCCCGAATAGGCCGTCGGCATGACGGGATGGTCTTCTGGACGCGGAATGTGATGATGCCCGAACACGTACCAAACCACAACATCCGTGTTTTCAATGGGGCGATCGTCCTTTGTCCACTTGGGTAAACCCTCGCCACCCGGATGTTGATTGGGATAGTCGCCAGCCGGATAGCGCTCGCTGGGTTGATAGGGGGTTACCCACAGGTGCTTGGTCATAAAGCGGGCGCGTTTGAGGATGGGTGAGTCCGGATGGGCAAACGGCAAAACGTTTTCGCCAGGAATAATTTTGTAGCCCACGGGTTGTGCCAAGCGGTTGTGCACGTTGGGGTTAACGACCTTCCAATAGCGGGCCGATAGGGGATCAACAATGCGCTGGGCCACCTGCTCGGTCTGCAACAACGTGGACTTGGCAAAGAAGGCATTGCCGTAAGGATTGGTTTCACCCATCGGCTCAGCTTCTGAATTCACTTCATAGACTGAATTGGCGACACCATCAATATCAAAATCTAGCCGCATGCCGAAGAAATGCTGATGATTAATCGCGTTGAGTTCGGGTGCCACGATCGTCCCAAATTTGGGAAAATCTGCAAGGGCCCCGCACAGCAAAATGCCTGTGAGCTTAATTTCATATTGAATGGTGCCGTCCTGGTAGAAGTACCAGAAAAACCCATATTCGTAGTTATCGACAGTGGCAATAAAGGATAAAACCAGACGACGCGATCGCCTCACCTCCACTGCATCCAGCCGCCAATCGGTATGTTTCCACAAGATGCCGTAGTCTTCTTCATGCAGACAGACGGCGTTTTCCGTCACCGAGACTTCCCCTCGGCTGTTAGTGAGAACCGCATCAAAGTAGTGGATTTCGCCCAGGCAATCACAGCCGAGCGTCAGGGAATTGGCCAATAGCCCGACGCCATGTTCGCCCAAATCAAAGGCGTTTTTGCGAAAATGCTGCACTCTGGGATCGCCGTAGGGCACGACCATTTCTGCCATAGAAGCCCGGTAGAGGATCGATCGCAGCTGTCCCTGATCCTCATAGCCCACCTGATATAACACCAACCCTTCACGAGGGGTAAAGCCAATCCGCATATCCCACTTTTGCCAACGGATGTGATGCCCCTCTACCTGAAAGCTGGCCCCTTGAGGCTGGGTAATCTGCAGTGGCTTGAGGTCTTGCCGAAACTCCGGCATAAATTCGGCGGCATATTCACTCGGCTCTGGCGGCACTGGCACTACCCCCAGATCCTCAAGCTGGATCATCTGCATGGTGTTGAGGTTGACGACGGGCACCAACCCATCAATCGGGCGGGCATAAAAGTTGCCGTTGGGGGTGGCTCTCAGATAGCATAAACAGCGCGATAGCCGGATGCCTTGCTCCTGCTCAAAGCCAAAATTGCCGATCGCCCAAGGATCAACCACCACCAAATCTAAATCGGTGATGCCCCGTTTGGCTAAGGCTGCGATAAATTCTGGATGCGCTTTCACCGTCTGTTCGCATTCGGCCAACTCATCCGCCATGATGTTGGGCTGCACATCAGCAATTTGCGTCCAGGAAACCACCTGCTGCTGCGTTAAAGAAACGATCGCTTCATAGGTATGGCCGCTGGCATTGTCCAGCAAAATCAAAAAGGCCTGTCGCTCGATCGGATCTCCTGGCTTAAAGTTTAGTACGGCGGCTTTGGGCGGCTCCTGCAAGGTAACACAGGGAAATCGAAACGAGCTGCCCACCTGTTGAGCGGCTCGGACAATTGCCACGGCTGCCTCAACTTCGGCAATAGATAGCGGCTCTAGGGGATGAGAAGCCTGGAATCGGGAACTATGGAACTGGGAAGGCTCTGGAGAATGCTCTGTTGAGGTCATAGATGCGTTGAGAAAGCGTACATTCTACCGATGGTACAGGGTCTTACCTGGGAGAGGCTCCCTAGGGACGGCAGTTTAGAGCGATCGCCTGTTCCCGTCCTGAGTTGCCTATTTCCTATCGCCAAAACAAATGTACGCCTTTATGCAATAATCTCCTGAGATTGCAACAGGAGATTTGCAAAGTGTCTGATATTTTTGTCATGCTTCGCAATCAAGAAAATGTTGCCTTGACCTCAATCGAGGGCATTGCCTTTATCACATTGCTGAAACAAGACGGACGAGTGATTGCGGAAGAGACAGTAGAACTAATTTATGCCGATGCAGGCTTTGATGACTTACCGTTAGGGAAATACACTGTAGTTGTGCGGCACAATTCTGTAGAGCCGATGGAGGTATCCTATGAGGTAACGATCGCCGATCCCAATGAAGTCGTCTTCTTGACGTTCGTCTATTTAGAGCCAGAGCGAGTTTTCCTCAAAGTTCAGCCCTCCGTAGAAACAAGGTTGTAACGCATGACAGCTAAGGTCATCCCATCTAGCTCCATCAAGGCATTTCGATACCGGGTTCACGCCTTGGAGCAACACCTTTGGAAGGAGCAAGACCCAACTAAGCGCGCCAATTTAGCGCTGCAGCTAGCCGATGCCGCTACAACGCTAGCTCGATTGGAAATGCAAGAATCTCAAAAGCCTCGCACAGAGAATTTTTTATAGCTTTATTAGTTCTAGACGGGCAGGTTTTGCAAAGAGATGAGGTTGAGCCAAGCGCGCTTGATCCAGCCTTTCCCCCTACAAACGGCTGAACACCCGATCGCCCTCTCTAGGTTTGACTGCTGAGATCCTAAACTTGCCCCTACCTGCCGATGCGTTTGGGGGGTCGCTTGCCCAGATAGCGCTTGGGCGGCCGCCTTAACCCAATCACCCTGCCTCGCCTTGGCCCCGTTTCTCTGGGGGTAGAAATTACATCAGGTCGTTCATTATCCGTCAATCGCGATCGACGGAAGCGATCGAAGACTCTTGTCCCCACTTGCCGAAAAACGCTGGGTTGCGGTTCTTCCTCAGCTTTTGCAGGATCCGGCGCAGGCAGTTCCTCGGCTTGCAGGTAGCCCACAATATTCCAGACGGCTAAGCCTGCGATCGCCCCTAGCAGGATACATAGATCGGCTCGGAGCCCCACAAAGAAAAAGAAGAGAATAAAATATGCCCAGGTGGCTAAGCCCTTCCGTAAACCTTCATCCGATTCAAATTTATACATCTACCCGCCTCTCCCAAACCTATGCCTCACTCTCCCAGCGCTTGCAGCAATGCCTCAACCGACTGAGTAGTATCGAGGGTCTTGACATAGGGTAGCTCAGTTGAGCTAAAGGGTTCAAAAAATTGTTTGGGCAATAGGTCAGCCGTAGCATCGGCAATATCGCCAGTGCGGCGACGCAGCCGATCGCTCAGCACCTCGAAGGGGGCATCACAGTGAATGATTTGTAGCGGCATCTGCTGCTGCTGAGCGGTCGCCATCACCGGTTCTCTAAGAGACTGGCGATCGTACTTCGCATCCAAAATCACTGGATAGCCTCGTTGAGCTAGCAAGATGCCCAGATTTAACAGGCGATCGTAGGTCTTTTGGGTCATTTCAGCCGAATACAGCTCATCCCCACCCCGTTGATCTAGCGGGATGCCGCCCAAATGCTTACGCACCGCATCCGAGCGAATGTGAATGGCTCCTGTATGGCAGGCCAACGCGCGAGCCGTCGTGCTTTTCCCGGATCCTGATAGCCCACACATCAGCGTCAACCGTCCTTGACGCGGCTGCGAATATTGCCATGCTAAGCGATAGAAGCGAGCAGCTGTTGCTTGGGCTTTCTCTTTGTCGGCGGCTGGCACTGCCGGATCATCCAGCAGGAAAGAAACAATTTTGGCTCGCACATACGCCTGACGATTGACGTAAAAAGGCAGCACTTGCAAGCCCTCCCAGTCGCCAGTTTCCTCAATGTAGGTATTCAGGAATAGCGTGCTGAGGTCAGGACGCTCTCTGGCTTCCAAATCTCGGATAACATAGGCAATGTCGTACATCACATCGACAAACCGGAAGGGTTCGTTAAATTCGATGCAGTCGAACAACCACAGCCGATCGTTCCAGAGGCAAATATTATCCAGATGCAAATCGCCATGACATTCGCGGATCCGATCGGCATGCATCCGTTCTACAAACAGATGCGATTCTTCCGCAAACAGGCGATCGTTGTAGGCACGGGTTTCGTCAAACTGGGTTTGGGTTTGCGGCCCGCCAATATACTTTTCCGTTTGCTGAAAGTTTTCGTCGATCGCTTCTCGAACTTTGGCAGGCTCCCCAAAGCTACGAATATAGTCGTTGCTAGCGGTAGTTTGATGGAACCGAGCAATGACTCGGGCTAGCTCTTGCAGGCGATCGGTGGTGAGCTTCCCTTGACTGTAGAGATTAGCCAGCAAACCCTCTTGAGGAAATTGCCGCATTTTTAAGGTGTAGTCTACCGGCTCTGCCGTTCCATTCAGGTAGAAGTGGCCATCGGCTTCAGCGATCGGCAGCACTTCTAAATACAGCTCTGGG
This sequence comes from Coleofasciculaceae cyanobacterium, assembly GCA_036703495.1. GTDB lineage: Bacteria > Cyanobacteriota > Cyanobacteriia > Elainellales > Elainellaceae > Drouetiella. Next base: position 1,902 of record DATNOY010000754.1, on the reverse strand, counting down.
GCACAGCGCTGGTTGAGCCGCAGTTCTTCTTGGCAGAAATGCTGGCGCTTCTCCAGAGTGGAATAGTCCAAAAAGCCAAAATTTACCGGCTTTTTGAGTTTATAAGCATAGTCACCCGTCAGCAGGACGTAAGAAACATGAGTTTGAATCAGTTGAATCGGGGACTGCACCGGATGGGGATAGAATTCCGGTTGCATCATCTGCTGAATCAATGCGGGGAGAACGCTATCAGTCATGGGCTGCCATCTAAATCAAGGGAATACAGGACGTGAGTGTCCCGTATCAGCGTAGCATTCTATGAGCACAGAGCTTTGCCTGCGCTCGCACCTGCCCGATTCAAGTCGATAGCTGCGTGGAGTTTTTCCTGTCCAGCGTTTGAAGGCCCGATTAAACGCACTGGGGTCTGAAAAGCCCAGTAAAAAGGCAATGTCGTTGATAGGAGCAGTCGGATCTTTCAGATGTTGCAAAGCTAATTCTTGGCGGGTTCTATCAAACAATTTTTGGAACGAGGTGCCTTCTGCTCTCAGTTCTCGCTGCAATTGACGAACACTGATGGCTAGCTCACGGGCGATTGTCGGGATAGTGGGCAGTTCTCCTCTAAGCTGATGAGCGATCGCCTGGATTACTTTTTGCGTGTAGCTCTGGGTTGGGTCAATGGCATCTAGCATCGCCTCAGCATGTTGCTCAAACAGAGGTAGCAATGATGCATTGCTCGTCAAAATTTTCCAGTCGAGGCAGCTTGCGTCAAAAATAAGGCTATTGACGGGTTTGACAAACTGTAGGGTGGTCTGAAAGACCTGTTCATATTCTGGGGCGTTGTCCGGAGGCTCATATTGAAACCAGGCCGCAGAGAGGCGGAGCGGTTTACCTGTGATATTTTTAACCAGTGTCAGCAATGATGCAAAGGTGCATTCGACCGAGTAACGGAGTTCTTCTAACTCGCATGTTTCTTGATGAAGTGGCAGATCACAGTCGCAGTTACATTCAAAAAAGACCATCCTACCCGATACCGAGACGCGAACCTGGGCAAGTTGGCAAAACAAACGGTTATACCGAGCAAATTTTTCTAACAATTCTGCCAACGTTTGACAGTTCAGCAAAACATATCCAGGTATGCCAAAGTTGGCTAAGTTAAAGGCTTCACCGAGGTGTAATCCCAGACTTTTGTTGCCAGTTTGCTTCACTGCCTCTCGCCACACAGCTAGATGGAGTGATCCTGGAATCCGCTGATCAGGCATGTTTAGAATCTCAGGATCAAGCCCGACCGTAGCACACAGGGTTTCGATATTAGCACCCTGATAGGCGGCAAACTGAAGGATGCTACGTGTGGTGTAAACAGCTACGGTTGTTCTCATGCCTTAAGTCAGGTGTTGTACGAAATTGATTACACATCGAAGGGGCTAAAACCCAGAAATCAAGCCCAGATGATTTGAAAAAATCTTATCCATCTGCTCGTTTAGCCAAAATTGGTAATGTTGTAGACCTGTTGATGATTTTTTTGAAAGGGGCGCTCAGCGCCCCTTTCAAAAAAATCATCAACAGATGTGAACCACTACCGCCAAAATCAACCTGAGATTCGTGCAGCAAAGACTCGCAGGCTCAAAAGGGTCTGTTGAGAAACAGTGGCGCGATCGGTCAATTTCTTGGCAGGTATGGCCAATCGCTGCCAGGGATAGACCGTTTACGGTTGAGAAGTCTTTAACACATTCGCCTAGTTACTATGACAGACAATTCCTTGAGCAAAGCAAGGTCATTAGGACTGCTCAGCAGCAAAACGGTAGTGCGGAAAGATCTAGTGAGTTCAAGCGATCGCGTGGATTTCTACAAATTCACCCTCAACCGCAGCAGCAATGTCAAATTTCAACTGTCAGGTTTACAAGCAAACGCTGACTTGGTGATGCT
>DATNOY010000753.1:0-2434 GCA_036703495.1 Coleofasciculaceae cyanobacterium | reverse complement strand
ACAAACCGTTCATGCTGGAGCCGATAGCTAATTAAGTCAGCAATGCTGATGATCTTGAGCTGATGATGTTTGGCATACTCCATCAGCTCTGGCAAGCGGGCCATGGAGCCATCGGGGTTTTGAATTTCGCAAATCACCCCGGCCGGATACAGTCCAGCCATCCGGGCCAAGTCCACACCTGCTTCGGTATGTCCAGCCCGTTTCAAAACGCCGCCTTCCTTGGCGCGCAGCGGAAAAATATGACCCGGACGGCGCAGGTCGTTGGGCTTACTGTTGGAGTTGATAGCAATTTGGATAGTGCGGGCCCGATCATCGGCAGAGATGCCCGTGCCCACCCCTAGGTGGTAAGCGCCATCAATACTGACTGTAAAGGCCGTTTGCTCGTTGCTGTCTTCAAAGCTCTTGCTGCTGACCATCAATGGCAAATCCAGCTCATCCAGGCGATCGCCCGTCATGGCCAAACAAATCAGCCCACGGGCTTCGACGGCCATGAAATTGATCATGTCAGGCGTGGCGAACTGGGCAGCGCAGATGACATCCCCCTCGTTTTCGCGGTTTTCGTCATCCACCACCACAATCGATCGCCCTGCCTTCAGGTCTGCCAAGGCAGCATCGATTGAGTCAAACTGAAACTCTGAGCTAGAAGGAGAAGCACTGGCGGGGTGTTGCAGGTCTGCGTGTTGAAGCGGTTCCACAGGTTAAAGATCCAGGTAATTCAGAGAGATATAAACTTTTTTGAAGGATGATGATTTAGATCCTAGCGTTTCTAGCCAAAGGAGGCAAAAAGGGACTGAGGTTCATCCTGATTGATGATTCCAGGGAGCCGCATCAAATGCTACCCACAGAATGCGAAACTTCGGACTAGAATGCAGTGTTTATATAGACGCAGTAAACGACTTCCTCTATTGTATTTCTACTAAACCTTGGAGTGGTAAGCCATCATGGGCGATTCAGGACGTGTGCCAGTAGGGATTGTAGGCGCTTCGGGCTATGGGGGCGTGCAGCTCGTCCGCCTGTTGCAAGACCACCCTAATTTAGAGCTAGTTTATCTGGGGGGCGATAGCAGCGCCGGAAAACCGTTTTCCGATCTCTACCCTCACCTCAGCTTCAAAGCAGGGCTGATCATTGAGCCGATCGATTTAGAGCAAATTGGCGATCGCTGTCAGGCTGTTTTTCTGGCTGTACCGAATGGGCTGGCCTGCGACATGGCTCCCACCCTGCTGGCCAAAGGCTGCAAGGTGCTAGATCTCTCAGCCGACTATCGGTTTACCGATCTCTCGGTCTATGAAGCCTGGTATGGCAAAGAGCGTCGGGATCGAGAGGTAGCCGAAACGGCGGTGTATGGTTTGCCAGAGCTGTACCGCGATCGCATTGCTGAGGCTCAGCTGATTGGCTGTCCGGGCTGTCACTGCACGGCTAGCCTACTGGCCTTGTCCCCTCTGCTTAAGCAAGGTTTAATTACGCCCGAAAGTGCCATCATTGACTCCAAAACGGGGACATCGGGGGGCGGTCGCAAGGCGTCCGTGAGTATGCTGCTCGCAGAAGCCGATCAGTCAGTAGGGGCTTACAATGTGGCGCGTCATCGCCATACGCCCGAAATTGAACAGGTCTGTAGCGAACTGGCCGGACATGAGGTGATGGTGCAGTTTACGCCACACCTGATCCCCATGGTACGGGGCATTCTATCTACTGTTTATGCGACGCTGCGGGATCCAGGACTTGTCCGCGATGATTTGCTCACCATTTTTCAGGCATTTTATCGCTCGTCGCCCTGGGTGAAAATTCTGCCCAGCGGCACCTATCCTCAAACCAAATGGGTAACTGGCACAAACCTCTGCATGATTGGCATTGAGGTGGATCCACGTACCGATCGGATCATCGTTATGTCAGCGATTGATAACCTGATGAAGGGGCAAGCCAGTCAGGCTATCCAGTGTCTCAACCTGATGATGGGCTGGGATGAAACGCTCGGTTTACCGCAGCTTAGCCTGTATCCTTAGGTCTTCGAAATGTTTGGCTCAAGGTTTAGTTAAGGGTTGGCTAATGAAATCAGCCAACCTTTCTCCATTTTCTCCAGCTTGAAAGCGCGACAGGATTCCAAAAAAGTGATGTATCGCAGTCCAATATTCAAGCGTTGGAAAACCTGTTTAATCGGTTGACCCTGCTGCTTTTGAAAGCGCGTCTGAAGTTCGGCAATCGGAATAGGTTTGTTGTTTGATTGGACGGCTAAGTCTCTGAGCAAGGTCACTAATGCCGCTTCCAGATCTGCTCTTGAAGCTATCTGGGACTGGGGCTGAACCGGCTCGCAGGGCAGAGTTGGCTGAGTTGCACTAGTTTCGACCTGCATTTCTGGCGGGGGAGCAGCAAATAAGCAGACATAGATTTCCCCTCTTTCAGCCGATTGATGAACTACAAAAATTTGGGGATAGTCCAG
>DATNOY010000752.1:0-4292 GCA_036703495.1 Coleofasciculaceae cyanobacterium | reverse complement strand
TTGATTTCTAGCTCATCGCTATGCTAACTTGGCTAGATAGATTTATCCGGTAAATCAATCGATTTACCGTAGATTGTTTCTCGAAGCTACTGAGTTCTTTTCCGTCTTTGTCAGAAGCTCTCAAAAGAACGCTGGCAATTCAGTTAAGTTGAATGTTTTGCCGACCTGCAAAGTGATGGTCTTTGCTCAAGAGGAAATTGTTATGGCACTATTAGAACGCATTGAGTTGAAAGATTACGCTGCGATCGCTACTTCTCTTTCTCAAGAGTTAACGAAATCTGCCGTTGCACGAGATTTAAGAGCAGGTAGACCGGAAGAAGAAATTGAGCAGTTGCGATCTTCTGGTTTACTGCCGCTTGTTGTACCTAAGGAATATGGCGGTGTAGGCGCAACTTGGGCAGAGGCGCTAAAGCTGGTGCAGGAGCTTGCCAAAGCCGATGGCTCCATTGGGCAGCTCTATGGCAATCACTTGAATTTGACGGCTTTAGCTCAGGTATCGGGCACTTCAGCACAAGCGGAACGCTACTACCGGGAGACTGCCGAAAAGAATTTGTTTTGGGCAAACGGCATTAATACCCGCGACGAGCGGCTCAAGATTGAGCCAGAAGGGGATCATTATCGAGTCAGCGGTATTAAAAGCTTTAGTACAGGCGTGATTGAAGCCGACTATCGCGTGTTCTCGGCCGTACAGGACGGTGTAGAACTCCCTGTGATTTTTGTGATTCCTCAAGATCGGGAAGGGCTAGTCTACAACGAAGACTGGGACAACATTGGGCAGCGGCGCACTGCCAGCGGCAGTTTTACCTTCCACAATGTCTGGGTGGCTCAAGATGAGATCTTAGGCCCACCCCTGGATCCAGAAGGGGCTTTTCCCACATTTTTGGGCATCATTGCTCAGCTCACCAAGACTTACATCTACTTGGGAATTGCCGAAGGCGCATTTGAAGCCGCTACACAATACACAACAACCCTGACCCGTCCCTGGATTACTTCAGGTGTAGAGAAAGCCACCCAAGATCCGTATATCCTGCACCATTATGGTGAACTGTGGATTGGACTGAGAGCGGCGATCGAGCTGACTCATCAAGCGGCTCAAAAGGCTCAGGCAGCCTGGGATCAAGGAGATGCACTGACCCATGAAGAACGAGGAGAAGTAGCAGTTTTCGTTTCTGCAGCGAAAGCGCTAGCGACCAAGGCAGGCTTAGAAATTACCAATCGCATCTTTGAAGTGACGGGCACTCGGGCAACCGCCACCCGCTATGGATTCGATCGCTACTGGCGCGACTTGCGAACATTCACCCTACATGATCCGGTAGATTACAAGCTGCGAGATATTGGGAACTGGATTTTGAATCATGAGTTACCTACGGTGACTCAGTATTCTTAACGGCCTGCTGATCTGCCTGAAACGGCAGTCGGTTGTTCTGAATCGGTGGCCCAAACCAGCCGCCGCAGTTTGGGCAATTGTTGGGCAAACAGGATAGCTCCTAAAATGCAAATCCCGCCGCTTAAGGCAACCTCTGCCGCAGCGCCCATCAGACTCATCAGACTGCCTGTAAACAGATTACCTAAGGAGCCTATTCCCAGAAATGCTACTAAATAGAGGCTCATCACCCGACCCCGTTTGTCATCCTCCACGAGCGTTTGGATGACGGTGTTGCTGGCAGCAGTTTGCAACAGGGTGCCAAAGCCAATCAGGATTAACAGCAAGGTTGAGAGCCACAGGGTTTTAGATTGGGAAAAAGCAATCATGCTGACACCCAGAATTATTGGGGCGATCGCCATCAACCGCCCTAACCCCCGAATGCCCTGACGCTGGGTAAGGCTAATCGCTCCAATCAGCGCTCCAATTCCTGGAGCCGCCATCAATATTCCTAGAATATGAGCACTGCCACCAAAAACCTCGGTGGCAACAACGGGGAGCACGACCGTCGGACTTAATCCCATGAAGCTAACCAGCGCCACGAGGAGCAGGGTAGAGCGGATGGGAGGAAAGCCGAAAGCGTAAACCAATCCCTCTTGCAAATTTTTCAAAATGGGAGGGTGAGACAGGATTTTCCGAGAATTGAGCGGTTTAGGAGGGATCTGCATGGCCAGCAAGCTGACTAGGACAGCCAGATAGCTAAACCCGTCAATCAAGAAGCAATAGCCCGCCCCCACACTAGCAATCACTAACCCACCAATTGCCGGGCCCAATAGCTTTGCCCCATTCACCATCGAAGAATTGAGGGCGATCGCATTCACTAGATTTTCCTTCCGCTCTACCATTTCGGGGAGGAAGGCCTGTCGGGTTGGCGAGTCAACGGCATTGATTAAGCCCTGACAGAAGGCGAGCGCCAGAATTTGCCAAACCTGAATGCTGCCCGTTAAGGTCAGAATGGCAAGCGCCAGCGACTGGAGCATTGCTAGAGTTTGGGTGATCAGCATCGTCCGGTGATGATTCCAGCGATCGACCAAGACGCCGCCAAAAGGCACCAGCACTAGGTTGGGAAGCTGGCTAATAAAGCTGACCAGCCCTAGCAACAGGGGAGATTGGGTTAAGTGATATACCAGCCACACCGTCGCCAACTGCGTCATCCAGGTGCCCGTGAGGGAAAGCCCTTGCCCCATAAAGTACAGTCGGTAATTTCTTGATTGAAAGGCTGGCAGCATAAGTCTTGTAATTTCAGCTTGAGTGTTGAGTCAGGGGACGGAGTAAGCGACGACAAAACTCAGGTTGCCCTAATTTTTCTCCGACTGCATCCATATAGAGATAGAGCGGTATGCACTCGGCTAAAGCCAGATTATTTTTTGAAAGCCTCGCGGAGCGAGGCTTTCAAAAAATAATCTGTACTTGCTCAGTTGAAAATGGCTATAGAACAGGGCATTAGATAGAGGGTGAGGATCTCGATGACAGTTGCACCTCAGCATTTCTCAACGCCCCTTGATCGGCATTAACTGCTTCTTGCGCATTTTGAAGGGTCGCTTGATCAACATCCAATGCCGCCTGAGCGGTTGCGATCGCCTCCTGATCAGCCTCCACAGTAGCCGCACCCGATTGGCTGCTGGCAGAATATGGCTGGGCCTGGTTAGCACAGACTGCGCCCGGCTGGTGCCGCTCTCCATCGCAACTGTTCTGAGATTGAGCATCCTGTGCCTGATCCTTTGCCAGCGCCGCCTGTGCCTGTCGGACTTGCATCAGGTCTTTGATGAAGGCAGCCCGTGCCTGCTGGACTTGCGCCAGATCTTGGGTCAGGGTTTCTTGCGCCTGTTGCAGGGCAGCCTGCTCCGAGCGATCATCCAGCGACAGGTGTTCTGGTTGCACTAGACTTTTGACTTTTGGTGTTACTGCTACGCTGTTATGGGACTCTAGATTGCCGATCGCCTGTAACCGCACCGGAACCGTCTTTGGAGTGGCAGTGGCCACCGTCCCTGGAATAGGTGGCTGTTCTTGAGCTTTAGACTGATCGACTTGACTTGATCTAGTAACTGCGCGAACACTGAATGATCCAAAGATTGCGAATAGAATTATACCCACTAGGGCTAAACTCATGCGCTGGATGAGAAAACGATTCAGCATCAGATCTGAAGAACTCTCTTCCGGATGTTTGGGGGAAAGAGGACTGGACATAGAAACCTCCCGTGAGCCAAATCAGGAATATATAAAATAGCGATCGCTCAGCAACCCCTATTCGCTAGGAATCAGTTCCGACAATTTCCTAAAGCTGTCACTCATATTATCTAGTCCTAATAAATCGAGGAGTCGGCTATAGTTCTGCATAATTTGTTGTTTTAACTGCCTGATTTCTTCAGATGAGCTTGAGGAATGCGGCTCACGACTAAGTCGCCAGGTCTGAGTTGAGTTGGACTCGACGCTACTTTGCTGAGGGGAATTATAGTCACCTGGCTCTAAGCGCAGGTTGAAAGCCTGGAAGAAGATTTTCAAGGTGCGCTTATCTACTCGGATTTCACAACTGAGGATACGGCTGACGGTGCGCGCATCTAATAGCGATCGCTCACTCAACTCTTCATGGGTATAGCGTTTACCAAAGTCGTCATATAGCACCTCAGCCTGCATCAATTTCTGCCATCCTTGGTGAGTTAACACTACTCCCCGTTTGCGATTTTGGAACGGCTTATGAGTATTAGCAGATACGCTAGATGAACTTTTTGGAGATAATGATGAGATAGAAGTGCGATTGCTTGAATGGATTTCTTTATGCGAAGGATAAAGGCTTGTCATTTTGGCAAAGTTAGACATGGTTATTCTCCTGATGAGCCGGCGGTAATGCTGTGTTTTTTAGAGAAGGATG
>DATNOY010000751.1:0-3064 GCA_036703495.1 Coleofasciculaceae cyanobacterium | reverse complement strand
AAAACAGTGGGTGTACTGTGGGGGGTGATTTCCTTTCCCCTACGGCCGCTGGGACTCGTGCTGATTTTGTTAGCCTCTAGCGTTCGTTTGGGAACCAAAAAGGTCTTTGGATCGCAGGTGATGGCCGCGCTGATGATCCTGCTAATTTCTAGCTTACCGATCACGGCTTACTTGCTGACTGCCCAGACGGAGCAGCGATCGGCTTTGGAACTCAGCCAACGCCCAACCGATCGCGATGTTCCGGCGATCGTTGTTTTGGGAGATGGGGCAGGCCCTAGCAATCCTGCCTATCGTCTGCGGTCTCAGTTGAGCAATATTGTAGATGGTTTAAGCGTGACGCTGCAGTCTCGGTTGCTCTATGCCGGACAGCTGTATGCCGAGCAGCGGGCGCGCGGTAACACGCCCCTGGTGATTGTCAGCGCTGGACCTCAGCCCATTTTGGCCCAGCCCAATGTCACCTCTACGGATGTGATCACTAACTTTTTGGTGCAGAGAGGTGGCGTAGATAGCGCCCAAATCCGGATAGACACTGCTGGCGTTGATCCCCGCAGTAGTGCGATCGCGGTTCGCCAAATTCTATCTCCAGGTAGCCCAACCGAAAATTGTCGCCTCTATGCTGTCTGTGATAACGGCAGTGTTCAAGAAGTGCCGACTGGATCCAATGCGACTGGACCGCGAGTGCCGATTGAACTAGTCACACCCGCTTTGGGATTGCGCCGAGCCGCATCCACCTTTGCCAGACTCAATTTTGCGATTATTCCTAAGCCAACCGATTTTTATGTGTTTCAAAGTCAGGCAGGACTGAAGCTTGCTGCGCTCACGGATCTGATTCCTAGCGCAGAAGCGTTGGTGATTACCAGCCGCGTGGTCGATGAATACTTAGCGACCGTGTACTACTTCTTGCGTGGCTGGCTGACTGATCCGTTGGGTGTGTAAGCTAGGAAATATCCAGATCCTTCCTTCTAACATGGCTGACTCTCGGCTGCAAAAACTTGGTGCATACATGCGTCCCCACTGGCGGCAAGCTGCCCTGGGGATTGTATCTCTATTGGTTGTCAATGGTTTGGGAGTTTATGTTCCCCTGCTAATTCGGGATGGTCTAGATGAGCTGCAAGCCACTCTTACCCTAAACCGGGTGATTTTCTATGCAGTGCTGATCCTTATCTTGGCTTCTTTGATGTGGATCGTGCGGATGGCTTCGCGCGTGTTGCTGTTTGGTGTGGGTCGGCAGGTAGAATTTGACCTGAAGCAGCAGATTTTTAATCATCTGCTGACCCTGGAGCCAAGCTATTTTGCGCTCAATACGCCCGGAGAGTTGATCAGCCGGGCCACCAGTGATGTTGACAACATCCGCCGCTTACTAGGGTTTGCAGTGTTGAGCTTGGCCAATATGGTGTTTGCGTATGCGCTGACCCTGCCGGCTATGCTCGGCATTAATGTTTGGCTGACGCTGGTTGCCATTGCTGTCTATCCGTGTATCCTCATCCTGGTACAGCTCTTTAGTAACCGTCTACGCAATCAGCAGCTTGAGGTGCAAGAGGCAACTGCCGACCTCAGCGATCTGATCCAGGAAGACATGAGCGGCATGGCGCTGATCAAAATCTATGCTCAGGAGGAAAATGAGCGTCGGGCTTTTCATCAGCTGAATCAGCAGCTGCTAACGGCCAACCTTAAGCTCTCGAAAACGCAAAATACGCTGTTCCCGCTGTTGCGAGGACTCGCTAGCGTCAGTCAGTTAGCCCTGTTGACGTTGGGTGTGGGCGAGATTGCTAAGGGTTCCATTAGCGTGGGTGGTTTTGTCGCGCTGCTGCTGTTTGCCCAAAATTTGGTCTTTCCAACGGCGCTGTTGGGTTTCACCATCACGGCGTACCAGCGGGGTGAGGTGAGCATCGATCGCTTAGAAGCAATTTTGTCGAATGAACCTCAAATCAAAGATGTGCCTAATGCGATCGCCCTGCCGCCTGAGCAGGTGAAGGGCTGGTTGACCGCGCAACATTTGACCTATACCTATCCGGGTGCGGCAACCGCTGCGCTAGAGGATGTCAACTTCACGATTGAGCCGGGGGAAACCGTTGCCGTGGTTGGGCCGATTGGGTCGGGTAAATCCACTTTGGCCAATGCGTTGCCTCGCTTGCTAGATATTGCGCCGGGTCAGCTGTTTTTGGATGGCTACGATATTACCCAAATCCGTCTACGGGATTTGAGAGCGGCGATCGCCTATGTGCCTCAGGAGAGCTTCTTGTTTAGTACGACCATCAAAAATAATGTTCGTTATGGCGATCCGGTGAGTGAACAGCCGGAAATTGAACAGGCGGCCAAACAGGCTCAGATTCATGGCGAGATTCTCAATTTTCCCCAGCAGTACAAGACGGTGGTGGGTGAGCGAGGAATTACGCTGTCAGGTGGGCAGCGGCAGCGGACGGCTCTATCTCGGGCGCTGTTGGTGGATGCGCCAATTTTGATTCTGGATGATGCCCTTTCTAGCGTTGATAACCAAACGGCTACCCAAATTTTGCGGAATCTGGCGGAGGGGACGCGTCGCAAAACGGTGCTGTTCATCTCCCATCAGATGTCGGCCGCTGCCACCGCCAATCGCATCTTAGTTATGGATCAAGGCAGGATTGTGCAATCGGGCACCCATGCAGAACTGCTGCTAAAACCTGGACTCTATCAATCGCTTTGGGAAAAGCATACGTTAGAGCAATATCAGGCGAGTTAAAGAGGACTGCCCTGACTCTGGCAATTTGAGGCTAAAACTTAAAACAGGTCAGCTCAGGGATTTGCAATTTAATCACATCCCCACTGGCAACAACATTAGCGATAGGGGCGCAAGGCCTTGCGCCCCTACAGGGATATACGATTTTCCTGCAGATGCCTAACTGCCCGATCGCGATTGCACCAGGGTTTGGATCTGCGACAGGGAGTGTTCAAGGCTAAGCAATAGCGGCATTGCCTCAGAGACATCGTTGGACTGGGCCTGACATTCCAGCGTTTTGGCAGGGTCTACCAGGGCGATCGCGCCGACACTGGCACAGGCACCTTTAATGTAGTGGGCTTCGCGGGC
>DATNOY010000750.1:0-6758 GCA_036703495.1 Coleofasciculaceae cyanobacterium | reverse complement strand
AAAAATAAGGATAGGTTTGCTCACGGATGCTTGGATCAATAGTCATAGTAAATGCCTTCCAAGTGGCAGAAATCTTCAGATCGGGGGCAGCAGGAATGTTCCATCTTTCAGCAGTTATTCAACCTTAAATTGGTTCGCTCTGAGTTGCAGATCTTCAGCCATGGTCAGGAGATCTTTGAAAGATTTAGACATGGTCGTAGAATCCTCCGAGGTTTTATCAGCGATCGCTGCCACCTCGGACATTGTTTGTTGCATGAGCTGAAATTCCTGAATTTGCTCCTGCGTTGCCTGGGTAATCCCTGTGACAAACTGACTAATTTGGGCTGTCGCTTCGATGATGGCACTTAAGTTGCGCCGCGCTTCAGTCACCACCGTAGTTCCTGAAGCCACCTGTTGAATTCCCAGCTCCATCGCAATAGATACCTCAGCCGTGTTCGACTGAATCTCCTGGACAAATTCTTCAATCTCTGTCGCAGCATCAGCAGACTGGCGGGCGAGCGAGCGCACTTCATCTGCCACCACAATAAACCCACGCCCATATTCACCGGCTCGGGTCGCTTCAATTGAAGCATTCAGAGCCAACAGTTGCGTCTGGGTAGTAAAGTTACCAATCAGATTGACCACTTTAGAAATCTTCTGGGAAGATTCACTTAACCGCTTCAATCGCTTATTGGTTTCTGCGACCGTTTCTCGAATGTGCTGCATTTCATCCACAGTGCGATCGATCGCCGTATCCCCCAGCCGAACAACCTGATTAGTTTGTTGAATGGCGGCCTCTACTTGCTGAGCATTCACCTCCACCGCTTTAGTCGAATGCGTCACTACTTGCACTTGCTGCAAGAGCTGTTTGAGGGTTTGTAGCTGATGCTGTGCCTGAGCCGCCAGGCTGACAATTGAGGCATCGCTGGTTTGAGAGATTTGAGTCACCTGGCTGGAAGCAATCTGCATCTGCATAACAATTTGCCGCAGGCTTCTTAGCGTATTGTTATAAGCATCAGCAATGGTGCCAACCTGCGTATCGGTCACAGGCGCTCGCACGGTTAGATCCCCTTTCAGCGCAGGGCGCACTGCCAAAAGCAGCTGAATTACCTCCTGTTGCAGCTGCTCTTTAGCGGCTTTATCTTGCTGAGCCGCTGCTGCCAACTGAGCCGACTTTTGTTGCAGTTGCTCAATGAATTCTCCCTGTTGGATAGCGACGTTCAGCTGCGCCGCAATTTGCTTGGCAAATTCAATTTCGGTAGTTTGCCATTCTCGAGGGCCGCTACATTGATGAATACAAAATAATCCCCAAAGTTCATCACCTTTTAACAGCGGCACGACCAAATTTCCCCGCACTTGAAACCGGGCCAGAATGTCAATGTAACATTCCGCTAAACCCGCCTGATAGATATCTGTAACCGCCCAAGTTCGCCCTCTGCGGTATAGCTCAGCATGGCGCTCCCCAAAGCAGTGATCATCGACCTCAATGCCCAAGGCCGAGGTGTAGCCCGGTCGTACATCCTCAGATACCGTTTGACCCATGTTGTAATTGGAGCCACTCTTGAACCGAAACACGGCAACGCGATCGGTATTGAGAAAATTGCGAATTTCTCTAGCTGTAATCTGAAATGCCTTTTGCAGATCAAGCGCCTGCCGAATGCGCTCGACAATTTTATTGACCAGCCGGTCTTGTTCAGCCGTTTTAGCTAATTTCTCCGTCTGCTGTTGCAACTGCTCCAGATAGTCCACTTGCCGCATGGCTGCCCCGACCTGTACACCAATCTGAGACAAAGCGCCGATTTCAGCCTCTGTCCAGGAACGAGCCTCACCGCTTTGGTAAGCCCCCAGCACTCCCCAGAGCGTGTCTCCTTGGTAGATAGGCGTGATCACATACGCCTTGATGTCATGCTCCTCCAACAGCTCAATTTCACGGGCAGAGTGTCCCACGGTATAGATATTTTTCGCAACCCAGCTCTCTCGCCCCGGATACCGTCCTTGATAAGGATTGGGACTCTCTGGCATCTTGCACCAGATCTCACTAATTTCGGCAGTTTCCCAGGAATCGTAACCCTTGGGCACTGACTCAGCTACCAGCTTTCTGCTGCCATCCCCAAGGCGATAAAGGGTGACGCGATCGCACTTCAGCAATTGCCGAACAGATTGGCTAGTGAGGCGGAACAGACTTTCTAAATCCTGCGATTGCAGAATCTTGGGAATGATTTGAGCAACCGCATGATCAACCTGCGCTGCTTTGGTCATTTGAGCCGACTGGGCCTGCAACTGAGACAAATAGGTTGCCTCTTGCAAGGTTGCCCCCAGCTGCCGACCAATGTTAGACAGCGCCGTAATTTCGCTCTCTAGCCAGTGGCGAGGCCCACTATGCTGAAACGCGCTTAGCAATCCCCAAAGTCTCTCACCTTGTTTAATAGCAACAATCAAGAAAGAGGCTACCCCAAAGTACTCTAGAGTTGTAATATGACAATCGCTCAGATTTCCAGAATAGATATCATCTAGGACATAGGGTTCATTATTCCGGAATCGACCGCCTCGGTGTTCTTTGAGATAAGTATCTTCCCAGGCGCTGCCCACTAAGGTTGGAAATCCGCCCGATTCAGATTCATAGACAAAGTCACCGAAATAGTCTGCACGAAACTTATAGACTGCTACCCGTTCGATATTCAACAGTTGCCGAGCTTCATGCACAGCCGTTTGGCAAGCTGCGTCAATATAGGCTACGCTACTAATCTTATCGATGATGCTGGGCAGTTCTTGCTTGTGCTGTTCGGCCTTGAGTTTTTCTGTAGCCAAGTCCGCTTTGTCTATTGCTTCTCCCAGTTGATGGCTAACCTGGGTCAGAAATTTGACTTCGTCCTCCTCCCACTGCCGAGCGGCACTATGCTGATAGGCACAGAGCGCCCCCCAGAGCCGCTGCTGCTGAAAAATCGGGGTAATGGCACAGGCTTTGATCTCAAAACGCTCCAGAATTTCCACGTGGCAATCGCTGAGATCCTTGCCATAGCTAATTTGATTCACCATAAAAGGTTGGCGATCGCGAAATCGTCCGCCTTGGCGTTCCCGAATATAGGTATCATCCCAGACTTGCCCCACCAGCCGCATCCAGTTGCCGGTCTGAGATTCAGCAATGAAATCGCCCCTATAATCGGGACGGAATTTGCAAATGGCCACATGCTCTACGCTGAGAAATTTCCGAACTTCTTGCGTCGCTATTTGAGCGATCGTGGCAATATCCGAAGTTTGACCAATTTTCTCTTGGATCCGGGCAACGGTCTGCCGTTCGCTGCGGAAGCTCAAGAGCTGTAGACTCAGCCGCAACTCAGCCGCAATCTGGGAAAGCATCAGGATCTCTGTTTCCTGCCACTGCCGGGGTTGAGCACATTGCTGCACCACTAATAAGCCCCATACCTGATCCCGCACAAAAATAGGCAAGCTTAGGCTGGCTTTGACTTGGAAGGTCTCTAACAAATGAACTTGATGCGGAGTCAAGGTTTTTTGTAAAACCCCATCCACATTCAGGCTTTGCGGGCGTTGATAGTCGGGGGCCCGTTTCGCGCCAAAGGCGATCGCTGCCAGCGATTCTCCTAAGCTAGGGGTATACCCTTCCGTCAGCGCTTCAGCTAACACGGTTCCTTGCGTCTCCGTCTCAAACTGATAAATTAAGGCTCGTTCCACCCGTAGAAATTGGTGAATTTCAGTCACCGTCAGCCGGATTAAAGCCTCTATGTTGTTGGATTGGCGCATCTGGCTAGTCACCGTAAATAGCCACTGAAAATCCGTCTGGCGCTGATCAATCGTCGCTGTCGGATAGTGATCGCTTAATGTGAGCGCTGTTGAATCCAGCTGAGAGTCTTCAGGGTGAAGGATCCGCTTGGATGGATCAAGCTGTTGCATGGCTAAATTCTCCATAATTAACGATTAGATTCTGGGTTGAGGTCGGAATCGACGAGCTCAAATTCCAGCTAAAATGCCTCAGAAGTATTTTTGCGATCTGCTGACCCAATTTGATCTTTCTGCCAAAGATGAGATTGCGCGATCGCCCTCACATCTAAAACGGGATCACTGGTCTTCGGTAGCACGCCCAAAACAAACGGCAAAAAGTCCGGTGAAAATAAATTAGCCACTGCGGGCTGAAGTTCTTGCAGATCATGTAACTCAATATCCTGAACCTGCGGCACGATAAACCCTAGAGCCTGTTGCTGATCTTGAACCACCATGCCAAAAACAGATGTTGTTCTCTGTTGCTGCTGAGCAATGGAGGGATAGCCCACCAACGCATTAAAATCTATCAGCCAAAGCATTTCTCCTCGCCAGTTGTAAATCCCCAGCACCCAGTGGGGTAAGTCTGGAATTGGCACGATTTCGGCAATTGCCAGCCTCAATATTTCGGCAATCTGCGCCAGGGGCAACAGAGCACTGTCTTGATGATCTAAAGAAAACCGCAGCAACCGCTGACGTGTTTCTGGAGAAGGATCGAGTGGAGTCCCCTCTGAGCCAGGTGATGATGACGCTGAATGCACTAAATTCACCATCCCTCCTTTTCCGCAACAGCAGTCAGCCGCAATATGACATTGGACAATTCTTTTTGATCAACAGGTTTGGGCAGGTATGCATCGGCTCCCAACATAGAACCCCAGAGTTTATCCGCATCCGTTCCTTTGGTTGAACAAATCACTACTGGAATCCGCTGAGTGCTGGCGTTTGTTTTAAGTTCATGACAAAATTCAAAGCCGCTTTGCCCCGGTAAAATAACATCCAGCACTACCAAATCCGGTTTTTGCAGTTGCAGTTTAGCTTGAGCTTCCTCGCAACTTGTGACACTCACGACCGCAAAACCCATTTTCCTTAGGTAATGGGTCATGACCTCAGTATCGGTTAGGCTATCTTCAACTAAGAGAACAGTAGTCATACAATAGAGTTCCTGTAGCAATCCTAAGTGAAATTTGAATGGCGCAGCGGGTTCACCTCTGGGTAGGGATGCAGTCCCCATATCGCTTAGTTCACAATCTATGGGTGAACACCATATTTTGATGTTGTTTTATGCTGAGCGAACGGAACGGTGATGCGTGGAACTTTAGACAAATGCTCCATTTGATCTGCACCCAGATTCTTGCAAAGATTGATTTATCCAAGAGGTTGATTAGAAAGATAACGCTGTAAAACCTTGCGGACTTTCTCTGAAGTGATAGGCTTTGCTAGAAAACCCGAAGAACCCACAAGCTTGGCTCGCACCCGATCAATGATTCCGTCACTGCTAGTCACAATAATGACAGGTGTATTTTTGAAGGTCGAAGTACGGCGAATTTGAGTACAGATCTCATACCCGTTCGTATTGGGCATGACTAAGTCGAGGAAAATCAAGCTGGGCTTTAGCTCCAATAAAATAGGCAATGCTTGGATTGGGTCTTGAATATTAATGAATCGATAGTTAGCCTGACTCAGAACATGATTCATCGTCATTGCATCAAATTGGCTGTCATCGATATAGGCAATCAGAGGAGAACCTACAGACGATGAAGCTGGATCAGTAGGCGCAACAACTGGGCTAGGCTGAGCCGAGAGCGGAGTTGCTAACGGGACTGAATCCAGGAGATCACCCACTTCAATCAGCCCGATCATCCGTCGATGAATATAAGGTTTAATAGACTGAATTAAATGTAGAGGTTTTTGTTTGAGCTTGATGGCTAAATCCCTCAAAGTGCGATTGCCATCCAGCAGGGTAGTTAAGTTGCTGTAAACAGCAGGTGGAGTCTGTAGCTTCAATTTTTCAGCCTCCCAGATCACAGGAGCCAGGTTAGGAGATAGGTGGGTTAGATCCGCTTTTTCCCAATCATTCCAAATTTGCTCTGCTTGCTGCCAGGCCTGATCAATCTCGATGGAAACTAGAGTGGAATCTATAGCATTTCGAAAATCTTCAGGAGGCTGTCGGTAGATCAGCTGCACTTCTGTACGGGACTGACAACTATTTCCTAACTGAATACTTTGAATCACATCAAACAGAATTTCAGTGATTTGGCCCAAAACCACCGCAATCATCTGCTCTTGGGCCACTTTTCCTTGTCTTACCAACTTGGCTAACGAAAAATAATCATCCGGAATTTGATCTGAACTCTGTGAGACAGCATTGATTGATAGTTGTGGGCAGTGTTGAGATACCTGCCTACACCAACGCCGAATGGGATGAATTTCGCTAGCACCCCAGGTCAAATGCCCAAGATGAAAAAACAAACTCGATCGATGAGCTTGATGATGTTGAATATTGAGATCTAATCGACCGCTAAACGAAATTTGGCTGCAAACCTGAAGCTGCTTTATAAGAGCCGCAACAGTGCTGATCTTGTCAATCACAATTGGAGGACCAACTGAACTCACGGATGATGGAGTTAACATTATCTAAGACTTTAACTACTCAAAAAAACTTCAAAGAAGGTGCTTTGACAGCAACTTTTTCATCTGCATCTTAGACAGATTTTCCTTCACAGAACGTCAGCAATCAAAACTCTTTAGCTGTGATAACACATTCAATTAGCAAAGGACAAATCCCTATCTCTTCTATGAAGTTCACATCAGGAAAATGCTTTTCAACCTATCAATAATATGAAAAATTATAGGTAGATGAAAAACCATAGATGGATATAGATAGCCTACATAGGAGAATGTATTAGCAATTGACTGTATTATGGCAATTCCCAATCGGTCCTTTAAGAACCGAAAGCGCTTGAGAAACTGTTGCCAACAAACCGCTTAGTAAACGAAGCCAAGCC
>DATNOY010000749.1:0-10755 GCA_036703495.1 Coleofasciculaceae cyanobacterium | reverse complement strand
CTATGGTTACAAGTTTGGGCAAGAAGAAGAGACCTACAACATCGTGGCAGCCCATGGCTACTTCGGTCGGTTGATCTTCCAATATGCGTCCTTCAACAACTCCCGCAGCTTGCACTTCTTGTTGGGTGCATGGCCGGTAGTGGGCATCTGGATGACGGCATTGGGCATCAGCACGATGGCGTTCAACCTGAACGGGTTCAACTTCAACCAGAGCATCATCGACTCGCAGGGTCGAGTGGTGTCCACCTGGGCGGACATCTTGAACCGTGCCAACTTGGGGATGGAAGTGATGCATGAGCGCAATGCTCACAACTTCCCGCTCGACTTGGCTGCAGGTGAAGCGACTCCGGTTGCCATCTCTGCTCCTGCCATCAACGGTTAATCTTTAACCTAGATTGAGTGAAGCGCTCCCCAGTGGGGAGCGCTTTTTGTATCTAAGTTAGACTGCATATGGAACTTTATCTTTAAGCGTAGGCAAGACCTATGGCTTGGATAAAGCTTAAGCTGTTGAATTTAGACTTCATTCATCATGAAATTTGTCTCTGACCCTGCCACTTCAGTCAAGATTCAGAAGATGAATCAGCGAGTTCGTTGGCGGGATCCTCTCATTGTGCAACGAGGGATTGATCAAACGCGACTGGTGCTAGCAGAGGATGGAGACGGAGACGACAATCCAGAGTTCTCATTTATGGTTGTCGGCGATAGTGGTTCTGGGGCTCATGGTGCTTATAACCCTCAGCGATCGATTGCTGAAAAAATGTTAGAGCATCGGCATGACTGTCACTTCATTCTCCACACGGGGGATGTCATCTACTTAGTGGGTTCCAGAGAATTTTATGGTCGCAACTTTATCGAACCCTATCGGGAGTTTTTGGTAGGGGGCGAACGGCCGAAGGATATTGCTTACGATCGCATGGTATTCAACCTGCCGTTTCTGCCGGTTCCGGGCAACCATGACTATTATGATTTGCCGTTGCTATTTGGGTTATTGGCCCAAACGGCCTTGCCCATTCGCCGGTTGTTGCGGAGCAAAATTGATTTTGATATCGGCTGGCATGGCTCAGATCAAGGTAATGCTTATGCGCGCGCCTTTCTGGATTATTTAGCGGCGATCGAGGGTTCCAAGTTAGAGCAACATCTCGATCGTTATTACACCGCTGAAACTGAGACAGGACTTTGTTTGCGGTATGAACCTAAAGCCTTTACCCGTCTGCCCAATCGCTATTACATGTTTCGCAAGGGTGGCATAGATTTTTTTGCCCTAGATTCCAATACGTTTAATGCTCCCTTACCGCTTTCTCAGGATCAAGAAGGAAAGGAACGTCGTCAAATCTTGCAGGATCGTCAAGCGCAGGTGAGTCAAAAAAAGCAGGCGATTCTCAAGCAGCTCAATCTGCTGACTCCAGATCTGCCGGACGATCCAGATCAGATGGATGACCTGCGAACTCAACTAGAACATCTGGAAGAAAGCGAGCGTGATATTGATAAACAGCTTCATATGCCAGCGACAACCGCCGTCGATCAAGAGCAGCTGGACTGGCTGCAGCAACGGTTGATTGCGTCTTGGCAAACGGAAGGGGTTCGAGGTCGTGTGATTTTCTTTCATCATCCGCCCTATGTAACGGAAGCCACCAAGTGGGATCAGGCACAAACTTTAGCCATTCGCTACCGTCTACGGCAAGTGTTGGACGGGGTAGCGGCAGCGGTTGGACAGTTGGCAGCAGGACGTCCGATAGTGGATTTAGTGCTGAATGGACATGCCCATTGCTTTGAGTATCTCCGCACAGGCAATACCGGACATGCCGATGCCCATATGAATTGGATTGTCTGCGGTGGCAGTGGCTATAGCCTGCGGCGGCAGCGTCCGGAAGGCCCAGATTTAACCGATGCGTTGCCCAAAGCCAGGGGTGGAGCCGCCAGAACAGTCGCCCGATCGCATTTGTTTATCGGCAGGACGGGGCATGGCTCTGAGAAGCGTCGCCCCTATTCGTTTGCTCGGATTGAGGTTAAGGCAGGAACTCCTCCAAAATTTGTGGTGCGTCCACTGTTGATCGAACGCTATCGGCATGAATGGATCGATCGCTGGGTTGAGCCCTTTGAAATTTAGAGCGGTGTGCACTCGGCTCAAGCCAGATTATTTTCTGCAAGCTTCGCGGAGCTTTTAAAAATAATCTGGACTTGACTCCCTTGAAAATTGCTATAGAGCAAAATTTTAGGTTACCGAAATCCCCGGATTGAAATTTAGGAGAAGTGTAGTGGTTGAATCGAGCGTGTTCCCTGCGACATTAGCCCAGCAACAGGGCTGGGTCATTCAGTTATTATCGGGGGTCGAGCGCATTGCCCCTGAGCATCAGCTTGCCGGACAGCAGCCCGACAACCTTTGTGGCCCTTACTGGGTAGCAACCTTGCTGCGTTCCCATGGCTTTCCCAACCTGACCCCAGAACAAGTGGCTCAGAGTGCCAATTCGGTTTTGCCGATCGGCGATCCGGCAACTTGGCTGCCCCAGGGTGTCCCCTCTCGGCAGGACTACAGTTTAGCCTTACCCGAAACCGCTGACCTGCGGGCAGCAGGTACTTCTGTGCAAGGGCTGGCTGCTGCTGTTGAGGGGCTGTCCAACTATGCTTATACGGTTGTCCCCCTGCGAGCCGAGTGGACGCCCGATCGCCTGGAAGCCTTACTACAGCTTTGTCACAATCATCCAGGGTGGAATGCTGTACCGCTCTGTAACTTATCGACCCGCCCCCTCTGGGGCAGTAGGCTAGCGGTGAGTCAGGCGATCGCTTATTTGTCCGGTGAGCCCATCACTCCGCCCCCGCCTGACTGGAGCGTTGGCCATTTCTTGGCGCTGGCTGGCACTGTCACTGGAAAGGAACGATCGCTGCTGATTGCTTGCGATACTTATCCTCAATTTGGCTGGCAAGGCTACCATCTGCAATCTGCTGAAGCCCTGGCTCAAGCGCTGAATCGGGGGGATGGGACTGAGGGCGGCATCCTGCTGTTTGTGGCAAGTGGCGATCGCGAACAGGTCGTGCAACAGGCAAAATTGGCTGGATTTACCATCGAACTTTGGGACAACGGCAGTCCGCAGCATCGCCTGACATCAGCGATGATAGCGGAGTCATGAGGGTAGGGATTATAGGGATTGTTCACCGAACAATCCCTACTAAAGCGCTGTTAATACACTTCCATGTATTCTTTTCTCTCCCAATCGCTGACATGGGCGTGGAATCGGGACAGTTCAAACTGCTTCACCGTTGTGAATAAATGCACAAATTCTTCGCCCAGGAGCGATCGCATGGCAGCATCAGCCTGAAGATGGGCGATCGCCGTTTCCAAATTGGGCGGCAGCTTCGGCAGATCGGGATTTTCTTCGCTGGGACCCTCTACAGGTGCTTGGAGCGCATATTGATGTTCAACCCCTAATAGACCGGCAGCCAAGGTAGCAGCGGCACTGAGGTAAGGATTGCTCAAGCCCGATGCCGCCCGCATTTCTAGATGCGTGTCCTGATCGCGAGTCGCTTTGACCCGCACCATGGCCGTGCGATCTTCAATCCCCCAACTGATGTTGGAGGGGGCAAACGTATGGGGTTTCAGGCGGCGATAGCAATTGGGCGTTGGCCCAATTAAAGGCATCATGGCAGGGGCATGGGTGAGAATGCCTTGAATGAAAGACTTTGCCGTGGGAGACAAGCCATCTGGATCGCTGAGATCTAAAAACGCATTTTGTTCAGTATTGCGATCGAGCAAGCTGATATGAAAGTGGCAGCAGCATCCGGCTTGATCGGAAAATGGCTTTGACATAAACGTAGCCAGGTAGCCCAGACGATGAGCAATTTCTTTGACTGCGTTTTTGAAAGTAAAGGCTTTATCGGCCCCTTTAATGCCAATACCCGGCCCAAAGTTAATCTCAAATTGGGAGGGAGCATATTCGCAGTTATGGGTAATCACATCCACTCCTGCTGCCCGCAGATAATCCAAGAGTTGATCCAATTCCGGAATATATTGATTGCGAATCTGGTTGAAAATATGGAGTCCGTTGAATAGCGGCTCTTGGGTATCGCCCTTGAGCAGATAAAATTCAAACTCATGCCCCATCATGACGTCAAAGCCCATGGCGGCAGCTTTTTGCAGCAGACGCTTGAGGACATAGCGGGGAGCCATCGTCAGTGGATCATCGGCACTCCACTGCGGATCACAAATCACCTTAGCCGTACGGTTAAGCCAGGGAACGGGGGCGAGGGTCTCTAAATCTGGAATCAGCGTATGATCGCGATACTTGCGCTCTTCGTGCATGCCTGATCCCGTAACAACCATGGATGCAGTATCCAGTGCTAATGTGCCGCCATAAAAGTTCAATCCTTTGCGGGTGTACCCTTCTACTTTGTCAAGGGGCACCACTTTTGAACGAGATACGCCGTGCAGGTCAGGCAATTCAAACCGCACATATTCCACGCCCTGCTCTTGTAATTTTGCAATGAACTGCGCAACGCGATCGCCCACTGCTTGTTCCGAGGCTGTAATTTCCATGACCATAAAAACTTCACCTTCAGGTTAGATAAACATGACTGTAGAGACGTAATCAATCACGTCTCTACAGGAATTTCAAATGACTAGCATAGGGATTGAACGGGACTAGACCTTCACTCCCTAAACCTTTTTCATGTCGCTAAAGCGAGTATGGGAAGCTTCAATATCCTCTTCCATGGCCTGAATAATTTCAGGGGAGCGCGATCGCAACATGAAGAACCAAACGGCTCCAATCGCGAGATACACCAAGAACAGGTAAGGAAAAGCATTGTAAGGCGCAGGTGGAACTGGGAAGATGCTGCTTTCTCCGGGAATCCCAACGCTGCCCAGAACCGGGATGATCATAAACCCAATCGCTAACACCGAATACAAAATATCCTTAAATTGCAGCTGATGTTCCCGCTTTAAATAAACGGGAGCAGCGATGGAAATCAAGATGTAGGCAACCAGGAACCCGTAAGTGGCGATCGTGCCAGTGTAAGCATAAATATCTAGAACCTTGACGCCAGCCATGGTCATGAGGGTAGGAACGATAAATGCTGCCAGGGAGACTAGCGTGATGGCCACATGCGGCGTCTCATTTCGACCGTGGGCGCGCCCAATGCTGCTGTGGAAGATTCCGTGTCGCCCCATGGAGAAGAAGATTCTCGCCCCAGCATTTAAGCTAGCCAGGGTACAAGCAAACAAACTAACCGTTGCACATAGCGAAATGATCAGTCCAAAAAAACCAACCCCCGCAAAGTTAGCTAAGTCGCTCATCGGAGCAGTACTTTCGTTGAAAGCGATTGAAGTTCCTGAAAAGCCCAACACTTCAATGTAAGACATGATCATGAAAAACACGCCAGAAACGATCGTGCTGAGAATCACTGCTCGGGGGATATTGCGTAGCGGCCGCTTAGCCTCATCTCCCAGCGTGGTGGCACTCTCAAACCCAACATAGCTAAACACCCCTAACACCAAGCCCAGCATGATGCCACCGGGCTTGACCTCTGCCAGCGTTAGCTGTGCCGGATCCAGCACATAGCCTTTCTTTGCCACAATGATCAGGCCCAAAATCAGGATGAGCGCAACAGACGCAGCTTCCAACGCCAGCATAATCACGGTAGAAAGCTGAATATCTCTGTAGGCCACATACCAGGACAACCCTGCACAGATGGCAAATAGGAAAATTGGCGAAGGATTGATACCTATTGGACTCAGCAATGCAGAGACATAGTTAGAAAATCCAGCGATCACTGCCATAGCAGTCAGTACATAAGCCAGGATCAAAGCCCAGCCCGTAATCACCCCCGCTGTTGGCCCTAAGCCTCGAGCAATATAAGCATAAAGCGATCCGGGTGAAGCTGAGCGTCGAGCAAACTGGTTAATGTTGAGGCTGACAAACACAAGTCCAATCGTCGCTAACAAATAGGTAAACCAAGTTCCCGCACCGGCGCTGGCAAAAACTAAGGCAGCATTAACAGTCGGTGTAACGGTCGGTGCAATATTGGCGATGGATTGGGCAAGGACTTCAGAGAAGGGAAGACAGTCTGGGCGTAAACCTGAAGCACGCGGCTTAACCTCTAATTTAGTCATGCTCAATCTCTTGGTAGATGGATAACTGGGCGAAGGACAGCAAACCTAACAGAAACCTAAAATTAAAATATGACTGAACATCTATCTCAAGACTGAGAAGATTTAGTGAAGATGGAGAATGAACTGGATACAGGGCAGCTATTGGCGCTCACTTGAGAATGAAAATTACATCAAAAGTAACACGAGCTTAAGATTTCTCTTGAACTTACGCCACTTCCTGAAACCGTTTGGTAGCAAGTGCTACAGGAATTACTTCAAATTTAATTGTCAAATTAAAAGCCAGTTTCAAGTAATGAATAAGACAGGTAGCATGTTGCAATTACTGACTTAAAGCATCTTCACAATATTCCATGACCATGGGCGTTCGATATCCATCGGATGTCCAAAGGATGGGAAAGAAGCTTTCGTCGATCGCAGCGTCTCCCATGCGGCGGTAGCGGCTGTAAATGTATCCCTGTCCTACCCCCATTGGTTGAAAGCATGCCTCTGCGGGCAACGTGCTGATTGAGAAACTGCGGCGAGTCAAATGGTCACTTGTATTGCGCCCTGAACCATGCCAAAGATCACCATGTAGAAAAATGCAGCCTCCTGGTGGGAGGTCGGCCGATACGATAGTGGGTGAGCTAATTCCTGCCTCAGCGGCCGCATCCCAAAGCGGCTGGCGATAGTCTTGCTGGGGGGCATGCAGGAACTGAAAGCGATCGGAACACTGCCAGAGGTGAGACTGAGGCACAAATTCCAAAGCTCCGGCAGCAGCCTCGCCAAAGGCAATCCAACAAGTGACAACCGTAGCAGGATTGATACTGCTTACGGCTGTATTGTTACGATGAAACAACACCTCAGGGGCTTGGGGTGGCTTGATCCAGCAGCTATCTGTCGCCAAGCGTCCGCCGTTCCATCCGGCTAGGGTGGCGTTGAGTCGAGCAATTTCGGCGGATAGTGAAAGACCGGCAATGGTGCGATCGCATCGCCACAAGCCGCTCATCTGCCGAGTTGCATTAGGTTTACTTAGTCCAGGTCGCCCATGCCATTCATCTGGATAATTGCCGGTTTCTAACTGGGTGGCAAACAGTGGATCCAGACGGGAATCGATCTGATCCACAATCTCTAGATCCAGAAACTTTTCCAGGATTAAAAATCCTTGCTCCTGAAACTGTGCAATTTGCACATCACTAAGATGAACGGGTTGATGAGACATAGAGAAAATGGTGATCGGATACCCAACCGTTAGCTATACAGGCAAAGCTGCCAATGCATTCCCGCAAAACTCGTCAATAAATGGGGTGCGATAGCCATCCTCCCGATAAACGATCGGGAAAAAGCTCTCGTCCATTGTGTCGTCCCCAAACCGCTTATAGCGTCCGGCGATGTATCCCCCCGCCACATACGCACCGCAGGGTTTAAAGCTGGCCGCAGCCGGAACATGGACTAACACTAAGCTGCGTCGAATCACGTCTGGCAGCAAATTTCTACCGGAACCATGCCACATATGCCCGTGGTGAAACGCACAGCTCCCTGGCTGCAGCTCCAATTGCACCACTTCTGGATGCTCAATGCCAGCGCGTTTGGCAGCTTGCTCCATCTCCCAGCGATAACTCTTGCTAGGGGCATGAAATTCTGGCACTGTATCGGATAACGTCCAGCGATGGGATCCTCGCACATACTCAATCGGACTAGCTCCCAGTACCGCATTGCTGAGGGCAATCCAGCACACCACAATTTCTTGTGGCGTGTGATAGAAGGAGTACATGGAATCCTGGTGATGCGTGGTTTCGGTAGCCCCATGAGGTTTACGCCATAGGCTATCACTCAACAGCCGCGAACCTGACCACCCTCCCAATTGGGCTGCAATTTCGCCCACTTTGGGGGAGAGCACCACTGAAGCAAAGGTGCGATCGCTCTTCCAGACATTGCTCATTTGCGCCGATGCCCCCGGTCGCCCCAAATTGGGGTTCCAATACCATTCGTCGGGATAGATGGAGGTTTCGAATTCACCCGAAAACAGCGGATCGACCCGGTCAACTAATCGATTGACAATCTCCTCATCAATCAGGTTTTCAACAATTAGAAAACCGTCGTTGTGAAAGCGAGCAATTTGCTCAGCAGTGAGAACGGACATAGCAAAATTAAATCCCAAACGGCTGGTCTTAAACCCTGTCTCAGTTGTAGCCGATTCGCGCGGTTACAATATGTTGCGCAGAATACAGAAAACAGGCTGAGGACTGCACAGGATTAAATGAATCAGGAAAAATGTTGTGTAGAAATTAATGACAACCCAGCCGCCCAGCGTCCTCGTGATTCGCCATGAGGAATGTTCCAGTTTAGGACTTCTCAAAACGGTCGTTAAAGAGAATCATTTGCCGATTCGATACCTCGATACGCCTAGAGGTGACGTGCTTTCAGAGCCGATTAGCGATTATTCCCATCTTGTGATTCTTGGCGGTGCAATTAGTGCCTATGAAGACAAGACTTACCCCTTTCTGCAGTATGAATTTCAGCTTATCGAAGCGGCGATCGCTCAAAATATTCCCACTTTAGGGATTTGCCTGGGTTCCCAAATTTTGGCCAAAATTTTAGGTGCTTCGGTGTATCGGGGTGAAATGGGTCGTGAAGTAGGTTGGCATGATATTCAATTGCTAGAGGCAGCGATCGAAGATCCATTGCTACAACAATTTCCTAAGCAGTTCAAAGTTTTTCAATCTCATCAAGACACCTTTGAAATTCCGCCCGGTTGTGTTCGGCTAGCCCAGAGCCGTCAATATCCTAATCAAGCCTTTCGCTACCAAAATCACGTTTGGGCCCTCCAATTTCATCTAGAAATGGATGAAATTGCTTTGAACGATTGTTCTGCCGTGATTGCACAAGAGTTAATCGATAGCCGAATAGAAGATACAACAATTGAGCAAATGCTGAATGAAGCGAGGCATTGTTCAATTGCAGTCAAACCCCTAGCTGATAGTTTGATGCAGGCTTTTTTGTCGGTAGAGGGAGTTGCTTAGAAGTAAAGCAGTCCTTTTTGATTCGTGAAATGGTTTGTGTAAAGTGGGTAGGCTGCGCCCGCTCCACTTTACACAAACCATTTAGGATTGCTATAGCTTGAGCTTGGCCCAACAATTCTCTAGCCAATGAGTAAGCTAATAAATAATTGAGTTACTGAGTAACAAATAATTGGGTTGCTGATCAGTCTACTGAGCGGCAGGGCTTTCACCAAAACCCGATTTAATTTGCTTTGGTAAGAGCCTATTCTGCTCAGAGAATTATCCAATATCTCAGTAGATTTATCCTCTCTAAAAGGTGAATCAAATGTGTTATGTTAAGTACCGCTGAAATGTTAAGTACCTCCGAAATTACTCCTTGCTAGAGATTTTTAGCGCCTTAAATTTAAAATTTTTCCATAATTCACGTTTTTCTATTTACGTCTTGTACCAAAAGGTAGAGAATGTTTTCCAACCTGTATTTCAGGGAACATTAATGGTGTGTACTGTCATCAGATGCACAAGATGCACACCCTACCTCTAGTTCAACTGCTGAGGACAGATGAGACAAACTATAGATCACGTCGAAGAGTGGGAATGTCGCCGAGATGAAGCCAACCGCCACTATAAGCGGGGACAGTTCAAAGAATATCTTGAACTTTCAACCGAAAATTTGAAATTAGCTAGAAAAGTTCAAGATCGGGCTAGAGAAGGTCAGGCGCTGAACAATGTTGGTTTAGCTCATATGAGCGTTTGGCAACCTCAGCAGGCACTTAATTTTTTCCATTCGGCGCTATTTATTTCTCAAGAGCTGGGTGATCCTAAAGCCGAAGCCACCTCGCTGAGTAACTTGGGTGCTGCCTATAGCCATCTGGGTCAGTTCTTTCAATCGCTGGACTATTTAAACCGGGCCCTCGCTATTTTTAGGGAAGTGCAAGATGCTCCCGGAGAAGTTGCCACTCTGAATGATGCGGCTCTTGTCTACACTAAATTAGGAGAACCTAAGCGAGCGCTGATCCTGCACCATCAAATTCTGGCAATGCGACAGCTGCTAGGAGATTTCTCGGGTGAGGCCAGAACGCTTAATGGAATTGGGTTTGCCTACAGTACGCTGGGTCAGTATGAGCAAGCTCTGGAATTTTTTCAGCAAGCCTTGCCAATCCAACGGGCTGTCAAAGATCTGGCAGGTGAAGCCACGACGCTGAACAATATTGCAACTACCTATAGCGATCTAGGGCAACCCAAGCAAGCACTCCTGCTTTATCATCAAATTCTTTTGACCCGGAAGACGCTGAACGATCGCTCTGGCGAAGCAACCACTTTGCACAATCTAGGGTTTACGTACAGTCTCTTGTCTAACACTAGGAAGGCTCTGAGATATTACAAACAGGCGATCGCCATTTATCAAGAATTGGGCGATCGGCTGGGTGAAGTCACCACGTTGTTAAACATGGGGGGTGTCTATGCTGCAAGTAGACGCAAGCTCATGGCCCGCTCCTGCTATCAAGATGCTCAAAGACTCGTTGAATTTATTGAGCACCAGCCTCTGGTAAAGAAGGTTCAGGAAGTCATGGATTCTCTGTAGCAATCCTAAGCAATAGGATTACTTAGGCAATATTTGAGAATACCTAAACCTTAAGGGCTTGATTGTGAGCTGCGTGAAGTGCGGTCCGCAAT
>DATNOY010000748.1:0-3121 GCA_036703495.1 Coleofasciculaceae cyanobacterium | reverse complement strand
CAATTGGCAAAGGCTTTCAAACAAATTGCAGCGCATCCCGGCGATGAACCCGATATCTATCAGACCTGTACGCTGCTATCCTCCTGGTCACAGGAGCATGTCAAAGCCTTGCAGCCGTTTGTCGATCGCTACGCTGAAGAGAAAAGTGATGAGCCGGAACGGTTAAGCCAGTCATTGTTTGAAGAACCCCGATCGGGTAGTCTGGCGCTGCTGCGAGACTTGCATGACCTCTGGTTAATTGCTAATGAAGTGAATTTGTGTTGGGTCGTGATTTTGCAGGCAGCCAGAGCGCTCCGAGATCTGGAGTTAGAAGATCTCTGTCAACAACTGGATGATCAAACTCACCGACAACAAGCCTGGTTATTGACTCGTATCAAACAGGCAGCGCCTCAAATCCTTGTTGTTGCAGCTTAGCTCCAGTATGACTTCAACCCAACCTGCTCAAAGCGATCGCGGCTCTCGCCCAAACCACTATCCCCCCAATGTGCCAGATATTGTCTGGGCACCGCTTGCCGCCGCACTCCTGATGCTGATTACGGGATTGATTGGCTTACTCGCCCACCAACCCTGGCTATTTCCCAGTCTGGGACCAACCGCATTTCTGCAAGCGGAACAGCCCAAGCAACCAACTTCCCGGTTTTATAATACCGTTATGGGACACTTGCATGGGCTGGTTGCAGGCATACTGGCTGTTTTGCTGCTAGGAGCCAGTACTGCGCCTCCAGTCCTCTCAACTGGTGAACTTACTCCCGTTCGTGTTTGGGCAGCCGTTCTGGCAGTAGCACTCAATATGCTGTTTGGCTTTATTCTGAAAGCCTCTCATCCTCCCGCTGCGGCAACGACATTACTACTTGCTCTGGGTGGATTTAAGCCCACCTGGCAAGATGCAGCAACGGTGATGATTGGGGTTTTAATTGTGGCGATCGCCGGCGAAATGCTCCGTCGATTTCGGGTCAAAGGCACAATTGCATGAATTATGCCACAGCTCCTCTGACTAAGATGACGGCGCAATCAGAATTACGGGCAATCTCTTCGGGGACATTGCCGTTTATGACTTGTCGTAATAGGCGATCGCGACTGGCTCCCACCATAATCACATCACTGTGAGTGTGTTGAGAGTATTCAACTACGGCTTGAGATACAGAATTGGCTGAAACTGAAGCAATATTAACGGATCGATGCAAATGATGCTCCAAAAGCTCTGCCGTTTTCTCTAGTAGCGTTGTATCAAGTTTCTGCCCAGGCTGAAAGACCTGACAAAGACTGATTTCCGGTGTTCGGCTTAATGAACTGAGAGCGGGTAGAAGCTGGATCGCTTCCTGAGCATTAGGACCCCCTGCCATTGGAACTAACCAGCGATCGAAGTGAATTTCATTGGGCAGTTTTACCAGCACGACTTCACAGGGCGCTTGACGAATTACGGTATCCACGACTTTACTAAAAACGCGACCTGGTGTTGTAGTCCCGCCTTTCCAGCCCATCAATACAAAGTCAATGTGCCGGTCTTTAACTGTCTCCAGAATTGCTCCAGAAACAGTATGGGCAACTCGGATTTGCGTGTGAACTGGAATACGCCAAGCTTGTCCTAGCAGAACTGCTTGCTGTAAAAGTTTTTGGCTGGTCTTCGTACGGACAACTGCTTCTGATGGCACCTGATTCGGAGGCACTAACATGACCTGTAAACACTCAATTTCATACTGGCGCTCATGGGCGATCGCCACTGCCATCTTTAGCAACGTCGGAGTTGTATTGGGATTGCTAATCGGAATCAGTAAGCGTCCCCGTCCAGTTTGTGGACCTTGCGTCTGATAGACCAGATAAGACGGATCAGACTTGGGTGCAGGCTGCTCTGTATTACCGCTCAGGTGTTCTGCCTCAACGCGAATAATGTCGCTACGGGTAATAATGCCAATCAATTTATGCCCCTCAGTAACGGGGAGCGCGCTCAAGTGATAGTAGTTTAGCAGATGCAAAACATGCGCCAGCGTGTCTTTCGGCTTAGCCGTGATCGGAGCAGGAGACATCAGTTGAGCTACTGTGATTTCCTGATTCATGCGCTGCCGAGTCCATTCTGCCAGATCTTTCTGAGTTAGAATGCCGACTAATCTTCCATATTCAAGTACCGGAAAATTACGGTGAGATGATTGGGAAAATGCCTGGATTGCTTCGTTTAAACTCATTTGGCTGGAAAGGGTTTCAACTTTTGCCTGCATCACTTCAGCCGCTGTAAAGCTTGTCCAGAGGCGATCGTCGTCCAGCTTTTTATCTAAATGAATCCCCTTCCATTCCAGGAGAAGATCATAGAGCGAACCGTTTGCAAGTTTATCAGCCACTAAATAAGCCACAACAGAGACAATCATCAGCGGCAGCACTAGATTAAAATCAGTTGTCATCTCAAACACAATGATGACGGCTGTAATTGGCACTCTGGCAACCGCACAGAAAAATGCTGCCATGCCCACTTGGGCATAGGTCGTGACGGTTCCCAGTCCCAACAAGGATTGTTCCCAGGTTCCCACCAGGTAGCCCAGTGCTGCGCCCAATAACAAACTTGGAACCAGTAATCCTCCAGGTGCGCCTGAACCGTAAGTGAACAGGATGAGCAGAAATTGCACGACAAAGGCGATCGCCACAAGTTGCCAGTTAGCATCCCCGGTGAGCAACATCTCGCGTAAACCCGCATTGTCTCGGAACTCGGGTAGGAACACTAGAACAGTGCCCGTGACCAATCCAGCCGCCCCGACTCGCCAAGGCAATCCAATCTTGAGGCGGCGATACAAACTTAGACTAGTCAGAACTCCCTGGTTGAAGAGAACGCCCAAAATTCCTGCAATGATGCCCAACAGTAGGTAGAACGGAATTTCTTGAGCCGAAAAACTGGTGTTCGGGGTGATTAGGTGCAGATTGAGATCGAGGCTGTGAGAGCCATAGATGCGAGAAACTACAGCCGCGATGAACGATGCCAGAATCGCCGTACCTAGCGTGATTCCTGAAATATCTTGTAGTAACTCTTCAACTACAAATAGCACACCTGCGATTGGTGCATTAAACGCTGCTGCCAACCCTGCCCCTGCTCCTGCTGCCAGCAGTTGACGACGATGATCGGGAGATGTCGGTACCC
>DATNOY010000747.1:0-2418 GCA_036703495.1 Coleofasciculaceae cyanobacterium | reverse complement strand
GCTCCAATTGGCCTTTTCTTTAGGCAAATAAGATCCTTGCTCTAAAATCAGAATTTTCTTACCGGTGGGAGCCAGCTTATATGCCAATGTTCCCCCACCAGCACCCGTACCAATAATAATCAAGTCATAGTGTTGTTCATCACGAATCACAATCGATTTCCTCTCTATTTTGACGGGCGAATTCAATAGCTATGGGTTGATTCCAGGAAATCTATTGCTTATTAATGAGTGTTCAAACTTTATGCAGGTTTTGCCAGAGAAGATTGACAAGTTAAGCCAGAACTTAACCCGCAGGTAGGACAGCGTCTCTTGACTTTCCTAGCGGTAAGCAAACAGTGAAACAGGTTCTGCCCGATTTTGACTCAAAGGAAATCGTTCCGTGGTGGCGATTCTCCACAATTCGCAGCGAAGTTTCCAGCCCCAGCCCGGAGCCATGTCCGACTGCTTTAGTTGTAAAAAAAGGTTCGAAAATGCGGGTTTGAATCTCAGGTGGAATGCCGCTGCCAGAATCAATAATATCAACCCGGGCAAAGCGATCGCAATGCTGAGTCGCAATTTCTAGCTGTCCCTTGCCGTCCATTGCATCGATCGCATTATCAATTAAATTAGTCCAGACTTGATTCAGCTCGCTGCCATAGGCTAAAAGCGTGGGAATCTGTTGATCATAATGGCGTTGTACTTGAATCCCAGATTTGAGTTTGTGGGCAAACAATCGCAAGGTATCTTCCAACCCTTGATGCAGATTAACCTCTTGTTGAATTCCCTGATCGAGATAAGAGTAGGACTTCATCGACTGCACCAGCTCTGAAATCCGTTCGGCACCCCGCAGCCCATGTTTAATCATTGACATGACTTCAAACGAGAGCGCCAGCCACCGCACTCCCAGTTCCCGCAATTCTGTGTCCTTGTCTCGCCAACGCTCCATCAGCGGGCGCAAGTCCTCGATGGCTACGCCTCCCTCGGCTAACGGTTCCGCCAGTTTCCAGGCTGCCTGCACGCCATAGTCTTCTAACCAGTCCAGCAGCACCTCTTCGCGATCGCTCAAAGTTGCAGGATCTAAGCGCTGATTCAAAATTGCATCATAGCCGCGATCGCGTATCTGCAACCACTGCTGCGTATGCGCTTCTTCAACGTGCTGCTGCCCATAGAGAAAATTCATTCGCTGCAGCTCCAAAATGGCAGACGGCATCTCCCGCAAAGCCCGAACTAAAGCAGCAGCCGGGTTATTGATTTCATGGGCTAAACCGGCCGCCAGCGTACCCAAGGCCGCCATCTTTTCCCGCCCGCGAATGAAAGACTCCAGCCCGCGAGTGCGACGTTGTACCATCCGAAACACTCTGCGCTCAAAATCTCGGCATTCGTGCAACAAGATGCGGAAATCTTCTCCGGCAATTTCGTAGAGCCGACAAGGCAAGTTTGCCCGCATGGTCACTGGTACAGGTTCGTCGGTGAGGATAGGAATTTCACCAAAAAAAGACGGGGCTTCATGTTGTCCGATGGGGATCTCCATCCCTTCGCTACGCCGAGTGATGCCGATCTGACCCTTAACCATAATAAACAAGCCCCGCGCTGGGGCTCCTTCCTGTACCAGCAGCTCTCCAGCCTGGAGTTCAACGGTCTGAGATCGATCGCAAACCCACTCCAACCGCGCCTTAGGCAGCGCTTGAAACGGGTCTAAGTTAACCAAGTCGTCTACACAAAGCATAAGCCTCTCCTAGCGTTAAACCTTGCTGAGATAGCGATGAATGAATTGAACGGCGATCGCCCCTTCGCCTACCCCAGAAGCAACTCGCTTGATGGAACCAGACCGCACATCACCCGCAGCAAAGATGCCAGGGACGCTGGACTCTAGCAAAAAGGGCGGGCGATCGAGCGGCCAGCCCCGGGGAGATTTGCCGTTGAGCATCAAGTCAGAACCAGTGAGAATAAAGCCTTGAGCATCCCGCTCAACGACACCTCCCAGCCAATCGGTTTTGGGACTGGCTCCAATAAAGATGAACAGCGATCGCGCCGCCACCGTTTCCAGGACTCCCGTCTGGCTATGGGCGATCACAATGGCTTCGAGGTGCTCGTCTCCCTTGACTTCTACGACGCTGCAGTGGGTGCACACTTGAATATTTTCGGTCGCGGCAATCTGATCAATCAAGTATTGAGACATGCTGGTAGACAGCGATTCGCCCCGCACTAACATGACCACTTTATGGGCATATTTGGCGAAGTGCATGGCAGCCTGACCGGCAGAGTTGGCCCCCCCAATCAGGTAAACCTCTTCGCCGCTACAGGTGATCGCCTCGGTCATGGCCGCCCCGTAGTAAATGCCTGCCCCGGTCAACTTTTCGGCTCCGGGTACATTCAGCCAACGGTAGGAAACCCCCGTGGCTACGAGCAGGGCATGGCAGCTAATCTCACTGCCATCTA
>DATNOY010000746.1:0-6908 GCA_036703495.1 Coleofasciculaceae cyanobacterium | reverse complement strand
ATCAAAAGCAGCCTCAGCCGCCCCCACCCCCCTCATCGGCTGGAGCCCATCCTCCTAAGTCACCGGCTGCCGATCGCAAACCCGCCTCTGATTTGAGCGGGGCTAACTTGAGCGGCATTGACCTGCGGGAAAAAGATTTGTCCGGGCGCAACCTTAGCAATGCTGACCTCAGCAGCGCCAATCTCAGTGATGCCTTTCTCCATAAAGTGAATTTGTCAGGAGCTAATTTAGCGGGAGCCAACCTGTTTCGGGCCAATTTGCTCCAGGCTGACTTAACCAACGCCAACTTGCAAGGGGCAAATCTCATGGGCGCTGACTTGAGCGGAGCCAACTTGAGCGGAGCTAACCTGAAAGGAGCCAGAATTGCCGTGGGCGATCGCCTCATGGTGAAGTTAACGGGCACCAACCTAGCTGGCACAACCTTACCCGACGGCACCATCCATACTTAAACCACAAAACTTAAACCACAAAAATTGTTGCCCTAATGACTAAAGTTTTTGGCAAGCCAGGGTACTTTTTTAACAGTGCTTTCAGTTTTGACCTAACTGAGTCACTTCAGCTAATTGGGTTACAAAAAACTTGATCGGTATCGCTCAACGATTTGGTAAATCCGGTCACAGCAATGCAATTTCCTGGATAATCCCAGATTGATTGCAAAATTTGTCCTACGTAGTTTTCAGTATGTAAGCGATTTTCGGAGTATTAAAACAGCTCTGCTTATGCTAAATTGGTTGCTGTAGCTTCATCATTATTTTATAAATGACTTGTTAAATCTTGCTGAATCTTCGTAAAAACAAGAGAATCAGGTTGGGTGCACGTTAGGTCAAGGGTGATTTCAGCAGCACAGCTACAGCAACGGTTTCTCAAGTGAGATTTGGAAGGTTTTAGAATGGGGCAGACTACCGCAACGTCATTATTCAGAACGATTCCGCCAGAACGAGTAGGGTTGACCGGAGAATATGATCACTACGGCTTAGCAAAGCGGGTAACGCTGGCTTTTAATCGAATGTTTGAGACCCACGAGATTGGGAAGCTGCGGGTGACTCAGCGGGGATCTGTGGTTGTTTTGATGGGAAACATCGACAATCAGCGACTATTGATCCGCTTGGTACAGGTGGCTATGGGAGTAAGTGGTGCAGTGGATGTGGAGGTCAATGGCGTCAGCGTAGCGGACTGCCTCAAAACCTATCTCGATCAGCCTTCTAAAGCGGTACTGATTAATTTGTTGAACCTGGTCAAGCAAACTTAAGCGTAAAAAGGCTGCGAGGCTTTCGCCCCATTATCGGGTTTCCGTCCAGCCCAAAATGCGATATTCCTTCGCCATATTCCTATGGATGAACCTGCCGGTTGATAGAGTTACCTGGGTAAGCTCCTAGAGTTCCCGCTATCCTGAAAGGAGTTGCCCTACTTCAACCTCATGACCATGACCCAACAATCAACCCGCATTTGCATCCTGGGCGGAGGCTTCGGGGGTCTCTATACGGCCTTACGCCTCAGCCAAATGCCCTGGACAAGGCAAGAAAAGCCCGACATCGTCTTGGTGGATCAGCGCGATCGCTTCCTCTTTTCCCCTTTGCTCTATGAGCTGGTGACTGGCGAACTAGAAACCTGGGAGATTGCCCCACCTTATACAGAATTGCTATCCAATACAGGGATTCAATTTTGTCAGGCGGAGGTAGCCAGCGTCGATGTGAATTCTCGGCAGATCCACATTAAAGATGCTACTACCGCTTTACCCTATGACTATTTGGTAGTGGCAATGGGTGGCGAAACTCCGATCGATCGAGTGCCGGGTGCAGCCGAATATGCTGTTCCGTTTCGCACCATTGCGGATGCCTATCAGCTCAAGGAACGGTTGCGCGTACTAGAGCAAAGTCAGGCTGATAAAATCCGGATTGCGATCGTTGGCGCAGGCTATAGCGGTGTGGAGCTAGCTTGCAAGCTAGCTGAGCGTTTGGGCGATCGGGGGCGGATCCGGCTGATAGAAGCCACCGATCAAATCTTGAGAAATTCACCTGAATTTAATCGCCAGTCCGCCCATAAAGCCCTTGAGAAACTGGGCGTATTTGTCGATCTAGAAACTAAGGTGGAATCGATTGCGGCTGATGCCATTGCCTTGGAGTATCGCGGGCAGGTGGATACCCTTCCTGTTGATGTAGTGCTGTGGACTGTGGGGACAAGCGTTGCCCCGGTGGTACAGAAGCTGCCGCTCAAACAAAATCAGCGCGGCCAGCTGGTGCTGACGCCAACGCTACAGGTAGTCGATCATCCCGAAATTTTTGCTTTAGGCGACTCGGCCGAATGCGTTGATGCAGAAGGTCAGAAAGTTCCGGCTACCGCTCAGGCTGCTTTTCAGCAGTCAGACTATGCTGGCTGGAATCTATGGGCTGCCGTTACGGATAAGCCCCTCCTGCCTTTCCGCTACCAGGCTTTAGGCGAAATGATGACCTTGGGTAAAGACAACGCGACGCTGTCTGGACTGGGAGTCAAGCTTGATGGGCCTTTTGCCCATATTGCCCGGCGGTTGCTCTATCTATACCGCATGCCCACTTTAGATCACCAAATCAAAGTGGGGCTGAATTGGATCATGCAG
Source organism: Coleofasciculaceae cyanobacterium (assembly GCA_036703495.1). GTDB lineage: Bacteria > Cyanobacteriota > Cyanobacteriia > Elainellales > Elainellaceae > Drouetiella. The sequence continues at coordinate 4,315 of DATNOY010000746.1, read as the reverse complement.
CCTTTGCGGGAACTGCTCTTGCCCTAGCCAATTTTCGCCTCAGCAGAACGGTCTTGAAGCGGCGGACTTGAGAAGCGACTTCAATTAGCTGGCTTGCTTCTCTCGAACCTTGAAGAGGTCAGCAGGTTTAAACACACCATGTTCTGTAATGATGCCGGTAATCAACTCTGCAGGCGTGACATCAAATGCAGGGTTGTAAAAATCTGTACCCACTGGGCAAAGGCGAGTATTGCCGATTTGATAAACCTCAACCGGATCGCGTTCCTCAATGGGAATCAAGCTGCCATCTGCCAAGTCAAAGTCGATCGTAGACAAAGGAGCCGCCACATAGAACGGAACATTGTGCGCTTTGGAAATAAGCGCCAAGCCATAGGTACCAATTTTATTGGCCGCATCCCCATTGGCTGCAATCCGATCGGCCCCTACCACCACCGCATCGATCAGGCCTTGCTTCATGCAGTGAGCCGACATGCTGTCGGTAATTAAGGTGACCGGAATGCCTTCCTGCACACATTCCCACGCCGTTAGCCTGGCCCCTTGCAACCGCGGACGAGTTTCATCGGCGTACAGCCGCTCCAAGCGGCCATCTCGCCAGGCCGATCGCACCACTCCCAAAGCCGTGCCATAGCCTGCAGTGGCTAACGCGCCGGCGTTGCAGTGCGTCAGCAGCCGCAGTTGGGCAGGGGCTTGCGGCATCACACTCAGCCCGTGATCGCCAATGGCCTGACAAGTCTCTATATCATCGGCATTAATGGCTTGCGCAGTTTCCAGCAAAATCTGCTTCAAATAATCCACGGGTCCCACAGTTTGCCGAGCTGCCTTCAACATGCGCTCGATCGCCCAAAACAGATTCACTGCAGTGGGACGGGTAGCTCGTAGCTTCTGGGCAACGGCTTCTAGCTGCCCCAGAAATTGATCGCGATCGCTAGTCTCAATTTCTCGAGCACCCAGATACATCCCATAGGCTGCCGCTACCCCGATCGCTGGTGCACCCCGCACAATCATCGTCTTAATGGCAACGGCCATATCATCGCTACGACTAATTTCCACGACCTCAAAACTGTTTGGCAAATGGTTTTGATCAATCAACCGGACATGATCCTCGTACCAAACAACCGGGAAAACTTGGTTCGTAATAGACATGTTGACTTTCAGGGGCAATGTTATCTAGAAAATTGTAGTTCAACTATATCTGGCAAAGGGATACGTGTCACACAATGGGGAAGGAAGACAATGGGGAAGGAAGAAATGCATCCAGCGCATAGCATCCATCAAGAACAGGTAAATGAGCATGTTAGACGCTAACCGACCGCCGCTGCATACGCAAAATCCAACGGGGCGATTCTCCGATCGAGCCGAGGATTATGCCAAATTTCGTCCGACTTATCCCCCCGATGCGATCGCCCTGGTCCTAGCAGGATTCGCAAATCCGGCGGATCTCACGGCAGCGGATATTGGAGCAGGAACCGGCATTTCTTCAAGGCTGTTGGCCCAGCATGCCAAAGTCTGGGCGATCGAACCCAACTCCGCCATGCGGGAAGCCGCAGAACCTCATCCGCTGGTTAAATACCAAGACGGCACCGCCGAGCACACCGGATTAGCCGCTGGCTCTGTGGATCTGGTGCTCTGCTGTCAATCTTTTCATTGGTTTAATCAATCGGCCGCGCTAGCTGAATTTCGTCGTATCCTCAAGCCGACCGGACGAGTCGCGTTGCTGTGGAACGATCGCAACCTGGAGGATGAATTGACCCGTCAGTATTCAGAAGTTCTCCAAAAAGCTGCCGATCGACAAATTTTTGATTGGAGCGATCGCAAATCTCCGGAAACCCTTGCCGCTAGTCCGCTTTTCACCAACTATCGCAGGCATCTCTTGACCCACTCCCATCGTTTGACGGCTGCAGGCATGATTGGGTTGGCACTCAGCTCTTCCTATATTCCTAAACAGGGCGCAGCGCATGACCAGGTGATTGTGGATTTACAGTCCCTCTGCGATCGCTGGATTAACCAGACGGGGAGTGAGTTCTTAGCCTTGTCTTACCAAACCCATCTGTATCTGGCAGATGTCGCGCCCCTGTAGAAGAAACATGTAATGCAGAAAAAAGTCAGAGGAACCACAAGGCTGCTTAGAGCTTTATGCTTGATGCTGCTTAGAGCTTTTAAGGTGTGAGGGCATGAGACAAACTGCTTTAGGATTACTAGGACAATTGGGCATCAGTTTAGGCATCAGCCTGGGTATCAGTTTAGGCATGCTAGCCGGTAGCCAAAGCGCGATCGCCCAACCTGCTCCCTCTGCTTCTCCAGACCCTGCTTCTCCAGACCCTGCCTCCCCAACACCTGCTCCATCTCCTGCCGAACAGATTGATCTCGACCCTGCCATTCTTGAAAATAGCCCTGTCCTGCAGCGGTGGCTGCAAGAAATTCCAGACGTACAGTCCGAAATTCGGAATGATCCCAGCTTCCGAACCCGCCTGCGGCTAGGCTACTTCACCGTTCCTGACAATCAGGACGCTTCTGGAATCAATGTTGGCATCGAAGATGTCTTTATCGGGCGATCGGGACTGACTGCCAGCGCAGATTATCAGTCTGTTGTAGATCACGATCAAACCGCCTATGGAGCTGAGATACGCTATTACGTTCTGCCATTGGGCAGCTATGTCAATGTAGCTCCAGTCGTGGGATACCGTCACATAGAAAGCCAACGGGATTCTACAGAAGGGGTCAATCTAGGTTTGCGCGTCATGCTGGCGCTGTCTCGCACGGGGGCAGCCGATGTCTCTCTCAGCCAAAATTTTGTAGCTCCCGGCACTTCTGAAGAAGTCGGCATCACGACTCTTTCCTTAGGCTATGCTCTAACTCGCCACCTGCGGCTCTCCACCCAATTCCAGCAACAAAACGCTCCTCACACTAAAGACAATCGCATGGGTGTATCGCTAGAGTGGATGCTCTGATGCGCTAGCCTATAGCGCCTCTAGCCTATGGCTCCTCTAGCCTGTAGCCCTCTAACCTGTAGCTCCTCTCAACAGCACATGCTCTGGATCATCGCCAGTCTTATCGATCGCCCTTCTCTTTTTCTTTTCCTATGCTCGCTTTTCATCCCCCTGGTTTCGGGCAACGCATCTTCAAGACTTCACTGGGCATCGTGGCATACTACACCGCAATTGGTCGCCCATCTGCCAATCCAGCCCCGGATTCGCCGCTAGTTTTCCTTCACAGTTTGGGCGGCGGCTCATCGGCCTATGAATGGTCAAAGGTTTATCCAGCGTTTGCGTCAACGTATCGCGTCATTGCTCCCGATCTAATTGGCTGGGGGCAATCTAGTCATCCGGTTAAAGACTACCAAATTGCTGACTATCTCAACCTGTTCACAGAACTACTAGAGCAGCTAGAGCCCCCTGTCCCAGTAGTGGCTTCTTCTTTAACTGCAGGATTAACCATTCGGCTGGCGATTCAACGTCCTGATCTGTTCCAAACTTTGTTTTTAGTTTCTCCATCAGGTTACGCCGATTTTGGCGCTGATTATGGTCAAGGAATGGCTGCTCAAATCGCTAAAATTCCCGGACTCGATCGCCTGATTTATTCTCTGGGAGCAGCCAATGAATTTGCCATCAGAACTGTCCTAGAAAAGTTTTTATTTGCCCAGCCATCTCGTCTAACTTCAGAAACAGTAGAGGCATATTTAGCTTCAGCAAAACAGCCAAACGCTGAATATGCAGCCCTCGCATCGCTGCGGGGGGATTTATGCTTTGATCTATCGCTATATATGGAACAGTTAAGGGTGCCGACTTTTATAGTTTGGGGAGAGAAATCCCGATTGGGCAGTATCCAGGCTGGGAGAAGGTTAGCGCAGCTTAATCCTCAGGCGGTCAAAGGCTTTTGGGCGATCGATCAGGTCGGAGTTTTGCCCCATTTGGAAACGCCAGAACTGATCATTCCCTTACTCTATAGCGCTTTGGAAACAGCAACTTTTTCTATTGCAAATCAGTAATTTAGATTGCGATTTATAGGCTTCACTTAACAATAATTAATCATCCAAACCTAGCCAATGCTGGCAACGCTTGAAAAAGCCTAGTTGTTTAACTAAATTCATGAATAAACGTTACATATTGATGTTGATGATTGCGGAAAAATAGAGGGGACTAATACTATGAAGGGGCAAGTTAAAAGCTTGCTCATACATAACGTCAAAATCTTCCTAAATACACAAAGCAATCATCATGACTACCACATTTCAAAAGCGTGAAAGCGCTACCCTGTGGGAGCGTTTCTGCTCTTGGGTTACTTCTACCGATAACCGCCTCTATGTGGGCTGGTTCGG
>DATNOY010000745.1:0-2982 GCA_036703495.1 Coleofasciculaceae cyanobacterium | reverse complement strand
AAGCCAATGCCTTGGCCTGCTCCCACAATCAGCGCTGCGGTAGGACGATGTTGGCTTGCTGCCAGAGAATTGACCATTGCTGTTTGCCCTTATTATCTGCCCTTGCTATCTGCCCTTAACTAATGCCCAGCACTTCCACATCAAAGATCAGCGTAGCATTAGCCGGAATCACCCCACTGACCCCGCTTGAACCATAGGCCAGAGCTGCCGGAATAATCAGCTGACGCCGCCCGCCCACTTTCATCGTGCTAATGCCCTCATCCCAGCCCTGGATGACTCGACCTTGCCCGATTTTGAATGAGAACGGTTGGTTGCGATCGCGGGAGCTATCAAACTTCGTGCCATCTAGCAGAATGCCTGTGTATTGAACGGTCACCGTTTGACCCGTTTGCGGCGTCGCGCCTGTTCCGGGTGTCAGGTCAATATACCTTAGCCCCGACGCCGTTTGGACGGGCGTATCTGCCACAAAGGCGTAGTTGAAGGTATAGTTGGCGTCTTTGCCAGGCGCTTGAGCAATTCGCAGGTAGTAGGTAGAACCGGCAATGTTCGTCAAGTGCTGGTTAATAGTCTCATTGGCAGTGCCACTGTTGTTGGAGGCAAAGATTAGGTTGCGGTTATTGTCGTAGAGTTCTAGATTGGCATCGTCACTCAGACCCGTCAATCCTGCGTTGAATTGCCCAGCCACCAGCGGCTGAAACTTGAGAAAATCGTTGGGATCGCTATTGCCCACAAAATCATTGAAGGTTGCCGTAGTCGATCGCAGCGGTGTGGCTGTGTCAAACGAGTTGCCAAACTGATCGCTGGCAGGCACTGCCGACATGCTCAGAACATAGCGGGTGTCGGTACTACGCTGCTGAAGTTTGACTCGGATGTAGAAGGTGCCTGGTTCTAGGAGGACATTGCTAAAAGCTTCGGCTTTGTTACCCGGCTTGTTTGAGGATTGAATGACGCGACCGGCTGCGTTCAAAAGCGAGACATTGACATTGGCTTTTTTAGCAATGCCGTTGAGCTTCAGATTGAAGCTGCTTCTGACTTTAGGATTAATTTTCCAGATGTCAATTTGATCGGCTGAACTGAGGCTATCTTTAACGGTTCGCAAGGCTTGGCGAAGTTGAAAAGGGCTGGCAGTTTGCAAAGTTTTTCCTGGATCTTTTGCCATGACAATTTTTCTTACCGCTTAACTGCAATCAGGCTTCCCAATTCTAGGGCGGATTGAATCAAGGTGCCATGAATTCGTAGCGTGTTAGCTGAGCAGAGGTAAAGCGATCGCCGTCAGCGGCTACCCAAAAATGCTGCCAGTGGATATTTTCCGATCGTCAAACTTGGATTGCGCTTTTGAGGTGCCCTCAATGTTGCTATGCTGAGCTACATCCTGTTGAAATTTCCCAGTATTTACTGAAGGAAACGCTTGCATGTCGTTGACCCGGTGGCTCATTTTCGGGCTGTTCTTTCCAGCGAGCCTCATCTTAGTTGGACAGATCTTGAGAGGAAATGAACTGGCGCATCAATCTTTGGCGCTGGCTTTCCTGCTATTTTCTATAGAACAGGCACGGATGGCAGCCCTTGATCTGGAACAGATTGCTGAGGTGAACCAGCAAATCCAGGACGATCGCCTGGATCAGTTCTACAGAGTCACGGTCAGCACCATTGGTTTAGAACTTTTAGGGTTTTACATAGCTTCAGTTTGGCTAGGCTGGGGAGGACTGCTCGTGTTACTGAGTCAGGTGTGGTTTAATCTTCTGGCGAATGTTCGACTGCACCCTGGCGATAAAATCTTGATCCATTCCTGGGATATGGCTGAGCGGCTGCTTATATTGAGCGCGGATGGGATAGGGATTGTTTTGGTCAGTCTGTGGATATTACAGATTGCTCCACTGGGGATGGCTTTAGGACTACTGGGTTTAATGATGATCTTTGGCTGGATCAAGTACATTTTGCCGGTTTTCAGGTCGTGGCGATCGCTCAGCTAATAGAACTCAGCTGATTTGCACTGGATGACTCTGATGCTAGTAGACTTCTTAAATCCAGCGACTGTTTAGCTTGTGTCTCGCTGACGCGAATCAGAGTCCCGTACTCCGGTCGCTCAATTCTTGCCATCCTGTACTAGACGGATGACGCTAGACTTAAGGACTCAAATTGCTGCCAGCAGAGATAGAGCGCCCTTGGCACATGAAAACAGCCTTTCCATTTACCGCCTTTAAGGTTTAGCAGCACTTGCCCCTGGCGATCGAGGTAGCCATACCATTCGCCATATTCCGGATCGGCAAAATGCGACCAAGTGTAATCATGCAAGGTTTGATACCACTGCCAGCACGCTTCGCGCCCCGTCAGACGATAGCCTAACGCCAGCGCCACCAGCGATTCTAAATGGACCCACCAGAGTTTTTGATTCCATTCCAACTGCTGTGGCGGATGTCCATCTGCATCCATGAAATAATAGAGCCCGCCATACTCAGTATCCCAGGCAAACTCAAGAATATTCAGCACCACATCAACGGCTTGGTGAATTGTCTGAGTATCCTTGCAGCGATTAGCGATATCCATGATGAACCACATGGCTTCAATCCCATGACCCGGATTAATTAATCGCCCGTCAAAACAATCGACATGGGAACCATCAGGCGCAACATTTTCATACATCAATCCGCGATCGCCATCCAGGAAATCGGTCATCACTTCCTGAACGGTGGCAGCTAAGATTTGCTCCAGAGTATCACTAGGCAGCAGCCAATCCATCTCTAAAGAGAGGTTAGCTAAAATCATTGGCACTGCTAATGACTTCAGCGGCCGGGTGCCTGGATAGGTTTTATTGTATTTGCCCTTCGGATCATCCTTGCGGCGCAACACGTTACCATAAGCCTGCAATGCCACCTCTTTAGCCCACTCTTCGCCAGAAGCCAGAGCAAACTTGCTGAATGCCATAGCGGCGAAGCAGTCTGAAAAGATGTTGTAGGGTTGGACTAATGGATGACCCAAGCGATC
>DATNOY010000744.1:0-2693 GCA_036703495.1 Coleofasciculaceae cyanobacterium | reverse complement strand
ATCCGCAGCAACGGCATCGACTTTTGGGTTTTGGAGCAGGATCGATCCTTCGATCTAGAGGCACCGACTAGAAGCTGGGTTCGCCAATATCCGGAGGCGATTGCGGCAGCCCAAGCCCAGATGAGGCAAGGCACACCTGTCTTAAAAACGTTAATTACACCTTGTATGGTCAAGCGCCAAAAGAATTTACAGGTGCTCTCTACGGCCTGCATTTTGGCAAGGATACAGAGCGGCCCCTGAATGCAGATCAGTTAGGCTTTAAGATAGTGAATATTCAGGCGCGATTATCATCCTCGTTAGTCAAAGTGTTTTCCATGGACATCACAGAGTTTTTCCGGCAGAGCGCTGGCAAATGGTTTTCTCAGCGCACAAACCACTACTTTGCCTTAAATCAATCTGAAAGCGGCAAATTCAATATCGTTATTGAAATGATTCCTAACGATGATCTGCTGCTGGTGAAACTTTATGAGCAGCACAAAATTGACCCAGCGCAAGCGCTACGGGCAGTGCGGATCACTTGGGACGGCACAATGGAGCGAGGGGATAGGAAAGATACTGGCTCAACCATCCTGGTGCCGGTGGCAGATCCCTACAACCCCCATGAAGGTAAGCTGTTGTGTGAAACCAGCTATGCCGAAACAGCTCCGGTGGCAGGTCGCTATGTGATGGGGGGCGATGATGCCCTGACGTTGATTACCGAGTCGGAAACGCTGTATGCCGAGGAGCGGCTTTGGTTTGCTAGCCCTAATTTGCGCATGCGAACGAGTACGCTCAAGCGCCTGGATGGCTTTAGCATGGCCTCTTTCTGTTCTGAGATCCGCATGGGCGGCAAACAGCCTCCAGCCAGTTCGGTGGCTGCAACGGAGGCAAATTCTTAGGGTGTGCTGCACTTCTGGGACAGAACATTCGTCCCACAGGGGGATTAGGGCGATCGGCTTCTGTAAAGATTTAGCTGCCGAGCCTGATCCTAATCCCAAGTTGTGTAAGCCGCTGAAGAGTAGGATCGCACTGGCACAAAGTTCAGCGGTACTTCTAGAAACTTAGAGACGGACTGGGCAATGAAATGCGCTCTATCTATATCTTCAATCGGAGCGGTTGCCAGATAGAGCGGCTTCGCTTTGGTGATGAGGCGAATTTTATAAAATCGGTTGCCATTGCTGTTTTTTCCTTCAACCACTTCGATCGCTGCAACACTCCGAAGTGGGTATTCCGCAATTCGCTGTCCCCAAAATCCGTACTGCTTGATGATTAGAGCATCTATGTCTTTCAACAAATCGCAGATCACGATGGGATAAAGACTCACTAACGCTAACGGAAACATCATTAAAAATAAAATGACCAGCCCGGCACTAGGTGGTGGAAAAATGATGCAGTAGCAGTCGGCAATCCAGAAAAACAGCGCCAGTGACCAAATGATCCAAGGGCGGTAAACCAGCTTAAGATGAGCCGGATTCTGTTTGGCAATTTTCATAGCGATGAGGACAGATGACGGTTTTCCAGATTTACCTAAAACATCTATTGTGCTTGCAGTCACGTCTACTTTGACATTTCCTCTATGAACTTTCGGAATAGGTTAAGCAAATGTGTTTAAAGAAATGATTTTTCTTGCAGCGATCGCGTTTCTGCCCCGCCAGCTTTTTTGAGCTACCGCTAGAGTAAAGGTATGAAGAGCATCCAGACGCAGCCTTTGGCTTACTGCTGATGAGTGTTGTTATGCCAAGTTGGGAAAGCTTTGATTGAGAAGCAACAGAACGGAGGGAGATAGTGCGGTTCGATCCAGAATTTTGCCGCAACGAAAGCGAAGTTGAGAGTAAACTGATTGTTCAATATCTCTTACCTGAGTTAGGGTACACTCCGGATACATGGCATCAGGAAGTTGCATTTGGCAGTATCCGATTAGATTTTCTAGCATTTGCCACTCAAGTGTTGCCTTTTGTGTTAGATGCCAACTCACCTTTGAGTTTGGTGATCGAAGCAAAACATCCTCAAGAGAAATTAGATAAGCATATCTATCGTTTGAAATCTTACTTGACTAGGCTAGGTACTAAGTATGGAGTGTTGACCAACGGTAGAGAATTGCGAATTTATCAAAACATTGGAAATCAGGTGACGCTTTTATTCCAATGTTCAGGACAGGAAATTAGTGACAAAATTGCTGAGCTGAGAGCTTTAATTGGTAAAGACTGTTTACATGAAACCTGGTCGCAAAAATCAGTCTCAGGTCAAGATACATCTGCTCATTCTCAAGATAAGCCAATTAAGGAGAAAGCAAGAGCTGTGAAAGTTATCGCTATTTATCACAATAAAGGCGGGGTTGGTAAAACAACAGTTTCGATCAATTTAGCTGCGGCACTTAGAAGAAAAGGGCATCAAGTGCTCTTAATTGATCTAGACTCCCAAGCAAACTCGACATATGCGGCCGGCTTAGTTAAGTTTCAGTTTGAGGAAGATGATAACTTGAGAGAGCGAAATATCTGTCAGGTCTTAGAATCAGCCGAGTCTTTCTTCATTCCTGAAATAGTTCGTCAATCTGATTTCTTCAATACACCTGAGTTGGATGTGGTTCCAGCTCATGTTAGTCTCATTGATCTACAAACTAGACTTAATCAAATTGGAGCAGCAAGAACTAGATTGGTTAAAAAGCTGCAGCAAGTTGAGCAAGATTACGATTTTGTGATTATTGATACTCCTCC
>DATNOY010000743.1:0-3444 GCA_036703495.1 Coleofasciculaceae cyanobacterium | reverse complement strand
GATCCTGCTTGGTATGAGCAGAGCCGCAATGGGGACAAGTCAGAGGATCAGAGGCTAACCCCAGAGCCACCTGGTTTTCATAGGGAGCGGTGATCATAGCTCCATTGGGAAAGCTGATGCCGTCTAGCTTGTCTGCGTAATGGCTGTATGGGGGAATCTGAATGAAGAATGGCTCATCTGTGGCAGGACTCACGACCAGGGCAACTCGATAGGCATGGCGATCGACCACCTTTGTTCCAGGCTTAGGGCGAGGGGATAGTCCTGCCGCTTCATTCAGTTGACGACAGAGGGCTTCGAGTTCCGCCAGCTTGGGCAGCAATCCAGCACTCTTCTTTTGGAGCCATGCTTTCGCAGCTTGGGCGGTGAAAACCTGGGTAGCATTCTGGAAATCTTCTTCCATAAGCTTTTTAGCATTGTCGGTTTTGGCTGCACCAGAAACACCGCTGACATTGCCCCCCTGTCCAGCGGTAATAAAGCCCATTTGAGCGTGATCTGAGATCTGATAGTAGTCTTTGATCACCGTACCCAAGTCTGCAAATTCCCGTGCCAATCGGTTAATTTCATCGGCGCAAACAATGAGGAATTGGTATTTTCGGCTCAGGTTTTTGTTTCGCTCGTTTAGCTCCCTGTGGGCTTTTTGAAGCTGAGCGATCGCTGCTTGGGTCACGTCTGTACCCGGTTGAACCAATCCAGGGATGCTAAACCAGTCTTTGGGAGAACCAGGAACCGGGTTAATCAGCCACAATTCAGCCTGATTCTGCTTTGCCAGCGCGACCGCAATCAGCTCCATCAAGGGCGATTTACCCCCTGTTGACCCGGCTACAACTCGAACACGGGGGACAAACTTATCGCGGATGACGTTTTCAAATTCATTGGCAGGGAAACAGCCCAAGGCTCTAAAGGCATCTTCACTGCTGGCAGAACCTTGAGAAACCAAGTCGGTTGCCGTCGCTGCCGTGATGGGTTTGCCATTTGAGGCGATCGCCCCACCTCCACCCGTTGCTAATGGGGGAGCGGTGATGATATCTACACTCACAATGAAGTTGCGCGTATCTAGAGAAAAGTCAAGCGGGGCATAGCTTAAACCCATAAGTCCCGGTTCTGCCGTGCGCTTGTCAAACTCTTCTGCGGTGAGTTTGGTGAATTCATTGGTGCGATCGCATTTGAAGCGAAGTCTAAATCCTGTGGGAATCAAGATAGCTTCAACGGCATCAAGAATCACCTCATAGGCGGCAAAGTGTTGAACAATGCGGTTGCCTGTCGCGTCGATGGCGGTAGTGCCGGGAAACAGTCTAGGGGCTTGCAGTTGGGCATTGGTGTTCTGGAGAGATTCTAATCGTTGGGCGGCAAGCTGGAGTTGCAGTTGTAGGGAGGTAGCGGATTCAGTGAATGCTGACCTTGTTCCCGGCATAATCTCCTCATCCCAGGTTTTGATCTCAATAGCGAACTCTGACAACTGCTGCTCTCTTTGTCCCAACAGGGTTTGCAGTTCTTCGATCTCTTTTTGGTAGCCATCTTTGATGGATTGAAGCTGCTCTAAATGGGCAGCGTCGATCTCTGTTAACTCCTCTTTGCGCTTGTTAATGTACATGTCTGCATTGCGACGGGCGATCCGGTTGGCTTTTGCCTTCACGGCTTGGTGCAGACGTTCGTCGAAGTCAGACTGGAGCTGCTCTAGCTGAGCTTTCAAGTTCAGGGCTGCATTTCTGCTGTCGTGAGCCGCAAGTTGCCATTGCTTTGCCTGTTGCTCGATCGCGACAACCTTGCTGCCCGCTTCACTCAGCTCAAACTCATGTTTGGAGGCAGCATCCTGGAGCTGCTCACAGATTGCAATTAGAGCAATGGCATCTTCGTATTCCTTGTCTAGCTTAGTTTTAAGGGATTTCACCTCAATCTCTAGCTTGCTAATTTCACGCTGTAGCACTCCGGTTCTGTCATTAATGGCACAAAGCGACAGAGTGCCAACAGCGGCAGTGACAGCTCCGCCTAGACCAGCCAAGGCAATATTGCGGAATCCACTGGGATTTGTGTAGGAGGTGCCAATCAGGAGGGCTAAGGTAGCGATCGCACTGCCACCCAGCACCTCAAGCTTCAATCGCATGGAGTTCTGCATTGTTTTAGCCTTCTGTCGGCAGGTAAGGGCGCGATTTATCCCGCATCTCTTTAATCCGGTTGTCGAGTTCATCAAGCCGCGATTGCCAGACTTCGCCTTGTTTAGCGCCCAGAGCTTGAGTACCTTGAACATCCTGCTGGAGGTTGCCGAGCTTGATCTGCTCTAGCTGGGTGCGAGTCTGCTGCTGGCTCAGCTTTATGCCTTCGGTTGTCATTGCCTCTAGCCCAATCTGGTAGCTGATCAGCTGCTTGCCTAGCTTGGTGAAGTCGGTTGCAGCCCCCACGATGTCAGTGGCGAGGGCAATGTTGTCTCGCAGAGTGGCAACGGTGTTGCGCTTTTCGTGGATGCTGAGTTTGATCTGCTCTCTGGCTTCATCGGTTTGGCGCTGAAGTGAGGAGGAGTCACTGAACCAGTCGGTGGGCAGCATGGACTGGAAATCAGGGGCGCTCAATGCGATCTCTACAGGCAGGTTCAGGATGGAGGTGCCTCTATTAAAGGTTGGGGCTGAGACAACGGGAGTCGGAGCGATCGGCGAAACATCGGGGACTTGGGGCATTGGGGCGGGTTTCTTGCGGGGAGGCATGAAGAGATTCCTTATTGATGATGGGTGGGCAATGCTTAGATGCTCTTGGAGCCGCTTGTGGAGATGGGTAGGGCTGTGGTTTTCATCCCCTCTAGGTGACTTTGGGCATCTTGGGAGAATGCGCCAAAGGCTTCTGAGAGCGCAGAGCCAGCGGCGATCAGCCCGATGCGACGAAATAGGGACTGACGCTGGGCGATATCTGCGGGGGCTTGGGAGGTGAGCAGGCGGCGAATGTGGGCGTGAATGGCAGAGGTGAGGCGCGATTCCAGTAGCTCGATGGCTAAGGGTTCGGCCTGTTGGGCAATCAGCTCGTCGATTCCTGGCAATGATTGGGCGATCGGTTTGGGAGCTTCAATGTCTTGGGCTTCTGGTTCTGTAGGCTTAGGGGGAGATGCTTTGCGGGTTGCCATTGCGTTCCTGAATGGTATTTATATAGATGGTTTGGCGATTAAACGGACTGTTGCTGAAGCAGATTGAGGGCAAACTGATAGCGGGCAGTGGGAGCGAGAGATTGAATATAGTTAATGTCTGGGGCGATGTCTGAAGTATCGATCTCTAGAAACACGCCACTGGGTTTTAGGGCAGACTCTAGGGCGTAGAGGACAAGGCGGATTTGTGCATCTGTGAGTTTTGGCTTAAGCGAAGCGATCTGGGTCGGATCGGGCATGATGGGAGCGGTGATTTAGGTCTGCCTTGCGGTAGCCGAATGGTGAGGGTGGGGAGTTTCAGGGTTAGCGGCATTGACCTT
>DATNOY010000742.1:0-8232 GCA_036703495.1 Coleofasciculaceae cyanobacterium | reverse complement strand
AATTTCTGTAGCCGAAGGTGGTTTTTGGCTTAGCCCCAACAGTTTGTCCATGTCCTGAAGGGAACAGTCCGGCAGGTTAAAGCCTTGAATAATTTTTTTACTAATATCTTGGCAATAGAGCTGCCCAAAGAAGTTGATCCGTTCTTGTAATGCGGGTGAATCAAGGATCTGTAAATGTTGGGTAATAGCTTGGAATAGCTGTTCGTCATTCAGATCTTCTAACGATGTGCCACCGACTTGTTTCAGGCTCTCGATCGCCCAAATCACCAAATTGGTGCCAATGGACTTGGCAAATTCTTCCCAAAAGCCCGCATGATTAAAAAATGCGGCAAGTGAGTTCCTCAGATATCCTTTAATTCTCTCGTCATCAAACACCAGCTCCAATTTTTTCGTATTTTGCTTGCGGTTAGTGATCAGCTTAAAGTGACTCAAGCTGGTGTTGATGGAGTCGATCCCCTGGATTTGAATAGCCGCTTCAACTTTATGTTGGTAAATCTTGACGAGGTGCTGAAAAAGATGAGTGGTGACGAGTTCAATCAGCGATGAATCGTTGCGTAGAGTTGTAATTAAGATGGCTAAATAGTCGGCGGTCAAGATCTGTTTAATCAGCTTGGCCCAGCGTTGTCCAGCATCCGATTGAGCTGCAGTTTGGGCAGGGTTACTGATTTCAGCTTGGTCGGGGGTGGCAGGCAACAGCATGACGCTGCTGTTGTTTCCCTCTAAGGCGATCGCCCGAGTGCTTTGATCTCGGATGTCATCTGGATCAAAGTCATAAATGCTCTCTTCAACCGGACTGCGTCGCTTCGCCATCACCTTCGCCAAACTCTGGTTCCTAAGGGTATCACTACTTCTCGCTGACTTTGCAGCCGTTGTAGAACGATCCAAGATAATTTTCAAGCTTCTGTTTAAATATAAGAGAGTCAATCTCTGCCTTCATCTTGCATTTATTAGGGTACACTTAGCTGCAAAATTTATGGAACAGGAGAGCAAATGATAGATTTAAATGTACCCTAATTGCAAAAAACGCTCGATTAGCATTCGCAGGCAGCTTTAGCGGTATGAAGTGAAGTACAGATTATTTTTTGAAAGCTTGATGGAACCTTCAAAAAATAATCTGGGTTTAGTCGAGGCTGAAGCGCTATAAACCATATGGTTTATAGCAGGGGTTGGCTAATGCCAGGACTTCCAGCTCAACCTAAAGTGAGGTGAGCACTGCCCACCCGACAAGATGGGTGTTTGAATGGACTCTAGGGCAATTTCTAGATCAGAATTTACCTGCAGTGCGATCGTCTCGCTCGCGTTACGGGTAAGATGCCCGCACTATACAGGTAATTTAATTGCTGGAAATCTCCTAAGTATCTTGGGTGGCAGACGTAAGCACAACTACTCAGACACTTTTTCTTTGAACAGCTTACCTGCTGAAAAAGCAGGGGCAATGGTTTCTGGAATGGTAATGCTCTTTCCCGTTTGAGGGTTGCGTCCTTCGCGGGCAGAGCGCTTGCGAGGTTCAAACGAACCAAACCCAACCAGCGTTACTTTATCTCCATTGGCAACCGCTTCCATGATGGCTTCAATCGCAGCCGTCAGCACCGCATCTGCTTCCTTCTTAGTCGTCTGCGCTTTTTCTGCAATCGCGTCGATGAGTTCACCTTTGTTCATAAATTTTAGCTCCTGATCCAACTAAAACAGTCGTCATTGTAATGCAGCTACTGGAGTTTGGTGACATTAAGATGAATAACTGTTGAGAAACTCGTCGGTTCTGGAAGAGAAGCTTGGGTTTAAGAGTGGCTTAGCTGCTGTTTCAGGGCCGCGTACTGGGCCTTAAACCGTTCTTCAGGATGTTGGCTGATTGCTTGTTTCGCAGCCCTTAGCGCTGCTTCTACCTGTCCTGACTGACGCAGGGCTTCAATATAGTAATAGTGGGCATGTGCCCTTGAACCCCCCTCCCAGCGATTAGCCTTCAACACAGACTCCAGCGATCGCACAGCTTCTTCGTAGCATCCTAGCTGAAACAGCGCGTAGCCCCGATCGGCTAAAACATGCGTATTGCTAGGGACATATTGCAGAAAGATATCAAAACTAGCGATCGCTTCCTGGTAACGCCCTAGCTGCAGTAAGGCATCCCCCCGCTCATGCGCCAGATCTCGCTGCTCTGGGCGAATTTGGTAAGCCCGATTGTAGCTAGCGATCGCTGCTTCAAACTGCTGTAGCTTGGCTAAGGCTAGCCCCCGCTCATGCCACAGATGAAAGTCGTTAGGATAATGGCTCAGCCCTTGGTCGTAAATGGCAACCGCTTCTGCATACTGCTGCGATCGCTCTAGCTGCTTGCCATAGCTAATCCATTGCAGCGGTTGGCTAAAGTGTAGGTTTGGGATTGCAGCGGAGCGTTGAACTGCCCGAGAACCCGCCGCCGCAGCGGAGCGCTTGCGGTTCACAAAGTGACTCATGCCTGCGACCAAGAGCAAAACAATTCCCCATTCTGCCCCATGAACAAGAGCGGCTGGGATGCTGGAGGATGACGGGGCTTCTGCAATGATCGAGGTCTGGTTTGACATACTGGATGCCTAGCTGGAAGAGGAAAATAATATTGAGCCGCAATGGACTCTAAGTCTCTTCAAGCTAGCACACTGGTTTTATCGATCGCTTCAGCAAGGTTCAATTTATATCGTCAATTCATTTTGTAAGCCTGCTGTAAACCAGGCAATTGCTTAAGTTAATCCCTGCTCGCAATCCGTTTCTAGCAGAAAGCCCCCAGTAAACTGAGGGCGGAGGGTGAAAATTGTGATGTGTAGTGAGTTGTGAATAGATCAAATGTACTGCAATCTTTAGAGTTCTGCGATTCCTTTAAGCTTTTCTAAAGCTTGTTGCGATCAGCCTGGCTCGCTCGATCAATTCATAAGCGCCTTAAGTAAGTAGATAGCCATAATTAAACATAAAACCTTAAAACCCTGTACCGTCCGCTCAGGGGGCAGCACAGGGTTTTAGCTCTGGTTTTTAATTACGCTGAGGTACTTTGTTAAAGCAATCATATTGCCATGGCAGTTGGGATGATTATCTCCTTCCCAGGACTTTACGATGACAAAGTCTTGTTGCCTGAGGGATAGTTTAATTGTAGGGATGAAGAACGAGTGTTTCTGATGGAGCTTCTGTCTGAGCAAATTTGACCTTGCTATTTAGGAACTCCCCTGCTGCAAAGAGCGGCAAAGAGATATCTATATAATTCAATTTTTGCTTGCAAAGTTTTGCCTTAGGGTACATGGCTGCGAGCTTTAACAAGATAGTGCTAGGCAGCAATTAGTTTTGCTATGGGTATCGGGGTAGCTGAGACAATTTCCAGAAGCGGAATGATCTGGAAACTCTCCCCTTGACTACTTGGGCAACTGCGGAAAAGACCAATCAACAAAATTTTGGAGCTGCTGCTAACCCTCTAACAGGAAAAATTACAAAGCTCTGATGAACTGCTCACCTACGTCCAATGCATTCTCGACTAAGTCATATTACCTCGGCAATTTAATCAGCTTGATTGTGGGACGTGCGAAGCGCGCCCCACAATCAAGTTGGGAGGTTTAGGGATTCTCAAATATTGCTGGAGTAATCGCTTAGAGAAGGTTATGTGAAGTACGAGTCGCAACCTGAACGGCTCTCTTATTTGCAAAATTCTAGGGATATTCAATCAGATTGTCGTTGAAAGTTCCCAAAATGTTGCCTTGTGAGTATTAACAAAGGGGGGATGAGGGGGCGAATGCAGGAACACAGGATACTTTTCAAAAATCCGCTGAAGTCTGCAAAGGGTTACATTTCTCTATCGGCAACATCTTTCTCAAACACCACCTGAGCCCCGAAATTGTGTTTATCGCTGGCTGCTTGCAGAGTACGCTTTATGGGGATGCAGGATTGAGAAGACGAACTTTCAAGCGGCATTGTTCATGACATGCCTTCAATCCGGATCAAAAACAACAGACGGATTGTCATACTGTCTACCTAGTTCGCTGCCAAAGCTTGTTGATCAACACATTCAAGGTGAACTTTAGACGCGTTTGGAAAGCGATCGCAGGCTTTATTGAATGAACAATGAAGCAATATCGGGGCATAACGATCAAAAATATGTAAACAGCACAATAAATGTTTGAAATAGGGATTCAGTTTTGCAAACTTGAGAATAGAATGGATGGAATGTAATAGATTTCTGGTGACTTAATATGGCAGTAGTAACTCGCAAGCGACCGAAAAATTTAAGTGTTTCCAAGTCCGCATTAGATCAAGCAGGTTCTTTGTTGCAAGATTTACCTCAGAAGGCTAAAGAAGATTTGTCTTTGCGGGAGGCGGTTGATCAGCTGCAAGAGCAGGTCAAGGCTGCCTTGGCGAAAGGCTATAGCTACGATGAAGTAGCGACTTTGCTGGATGGTAAAGGGATTGAGATCAGTGCATCCACTTTGAAGCGGTATGTTTCTCTGAGCAGTAGACAGACGAAGTCATCTTCTACTAAAGTGCGGACAGGTCGGCCTCGAAAGAGTCAAACCGCTGCACCTGCTGTGGCTACTCCACCTGAACAAGCGGCAGCGAATCAAAAAACCACTGCTGTGGCATCTGCTCCTGCACCCGTAGAAACTGCTGCAGAAAAACCAGCCAAAGGACGGCGCAAGTCCACGACAGCTGCGGCTGAGCCCAAGCCGGTGAAAACGAGTCGTCCTCGCAGTACAGCGGCTAAAGCTGCCCCTGCCCAACCCACCAAGTCATCTGCGACGCGGGGACGCAAGAAGGCATCCAGCTAGTCTTCTCGCGAGTGGATGTGTGCTGAAGTAGCAGGTATCGTTCTCGCGAGTGGGTGTTGATAGCCTGAAGAATATGCGGTAGATTACCTCGTTTTGAGAGGGCAAGGATCAATCGGACATTCTAAAGGCTCTAACCGAATCTCTGGCTCGAATTCTGTAATGCCATACCGCTGATTCAGCACCTTTAGTGCCTCTCGCAGGTACCGATTGACTTGGCTATTGGTCATACCTAAACAGTGAATAGGTTTTACCTCTGCCAGCTTTTCTTCACCCCGCCAAACGGTGAGGGCAATCGCATGAAGATGAGCATCTTTCCTAGCTTCTCGATATAGGTAAATTAACGCTACTGGAGAGAGCTGTACTGGAACAATGATGGTTTCTACAGCTGCTCGCCCCATTTTTGTTGTCTTCGCCACAGCTCGTTGTCCCCGACGTTGAGCATTCTTTTCTGCTCGATGCCGATAGTGCGATCGACGTCTCGGGCAAATTTTTGCATTCCAGCAGCCATCTCCCTGTTCTCCATGCAGCTGTTGCGCAGCTTGCGCTGAGAGACGGCTGCATTCCAAACATTTGGGTTGAATTTTGCGAGGCATATTACCGTAGTTCTTAGCGTAACTTAGTGTAATCCAAACCTGGCTTCGTGCCACTCTCTGCCCTAAGATAGCTACAAAGTTTTAGGGTAAATGCTATCAATTTAACACTATGTTTTCTTCAGAGCAGGGTGTCAGATATGCCTCAGAACACAGAACCTAACCATAAGACAGAATATATTCAAGGACATGCTCAATCATTACGGTATACCCTCAACCGATTCATGATTGTGGTATCTCGATTAATCCTGGCAGGCTTGCTGCTGAATTTGATTATTCAAGCCTTCACAATTAACGCAGAAACCGGAGTTAAAAGCATAGCGGCGACCATACTGCCCCTGCTGATCACAGGCTATATCTCTTTTTCTAATCGATCTGCCAGCCGCACCCGAACAGCGTTGAGTGTGCCTCAGATGCTGAACATTGTCCTTTATGTATTATCTGGAATCTGGCTGATTTTCTTGATGCTGTTTACCCGGTATGTCACGCTCTACTTCAATCATAGTGTGCCTTTAGGAGAAGTGGCCTTATCAATAACGCTCAGCGTTTTTATGTTAGTCACTGACCGGATGCCCTTCAAATCCCTGGTTGCTTGCGCCTATGGCATCATTTCCGGACTGTTGACTTACATCCTGATTTTTGGGTTATCGCTTTAACGCTATTGCTTTGCCTCTAAATCATTCGGTGAAATAAATCGTCCGGTGGAACAAATCGTCCGGTGAAATAGCCCCATCCGTTTCCTACCAGTTTAAGCAACCGCATGGCGCATCCAGACGTTGGCTTCTTGATAAGTTCCGCGATCTTGCTCGCAGTTGATGGTCAGAGGCTGCAGGGCTCCGGGAATGATGTAGGAACCGCTTCCCGGAAAGTGCAGTCCTGTCCAGTCGTGCCATTGGGCAACGGGAGCGGAAATGACCATTGAGGCTGGAGCCACGCACAAAATATCTGCACCCAGCTTGGCATGTACCCGCATCCAGGGATCAAACGGCAGTTCAGCCTGCTGCCAGTTCACATAGTTCTGCATGGGGATCAAGGGATACTGGTGTTTGAGAATCGGACGAACTGGAGCGATTAAATCTGCGAACTGATGAACTGTAGCAATTCGCCTCATGGACTTAATCACGACTTGGCTCAGCCCTTGTTTTTGATAATGGGGATGAACGATCGCAGCTAAGGCCGAGAGAGTATTGGCTGGCTGGGTGCGGTGGTCAATTCCCCGTTTGAGTACATCTTCCCAGCCTGCGGGTAGTCCATCCAGCGTTCGATCCCACTGAACGGGGATGGTATGCCCCAATGCGATTAAAGTCTTCGCGGAGTCATAGATCAGGATTTGATAATCGGCAAAGTGCTGATGCAGTTGCGTCCAATAGTGGTTAATCACGGCATCTTTGCGCATAAATTCGCAGATATACCGGGGCCAGGCCATGTCGTGAAGCGATTCGATTTGTGGCTGCAGATCAGGGATTTGAGCCAGGGTTGAAACGGTATAAGCCGAATGAGTTGTATCAGTCATACTGCGTTGCTGATGTCAGGAGAGCTGTAGATCTAACGAAAAGGATCTGATCAGTTAACCAAGGGACTCACTGATCAGATCTAGCTAGAGAGATGAGTTCTCAGAGGGAAGCGATTAATGCAGGGTAGCAGCAGGCTGCAGCCAGATAGACGACTCTTGTCGCATCTCAAAGAATAGACGCTGCTGCAATTTAACAAAGGTGCTGAATCCTTCCAGCGCCCAAGTTTGGATTTGATCGGATAAATGCGGTTGATACTGGGCGCATAGATTCAGTGCGTTCAAGGCATCCTCAAAGTGCTCAGCTTCTACCCCTGCTCCTTCATGCTGTCCATGAATCAAAATGTAAGCCCAGGGGTGATAGCGATGTCCTTGAATCATCTGCTGGCGGACTGGCTCATTCATGTAACGGTTGAAACCGGACGCTTTGCCCTCAAATCGAATGACCTGGTCGATGACGGCATTTTCTCGATCGCCTAATAGTTCAGAAGCGGCATGGAAACCGAGGGCTTGTACCAGAGACGCCCGATCGCCTGGAGTACCCTGATAATGAATGACGAGCGATTGGACAATTTGTTCCAACCAGGTTGGTACTTGAGCAAACTGGTTGCGTTGCTCAGTCGTGAGCCTGGCATAGTCGCCTGCTGTCTGCAATGTGAGCTGCGCTAGCGAGCGATGACAAACTCCGCCATTGGCTCCTTCATCGGCAGCTGCAGCCAAAACATGAGTTGCAATCTGCATACCGCGATCGGCTGCCTCCATCACGGGTTCATGGGGATCTGCAAACAAATATCGAGATAACCCAATGGAACTGGCGAGGCGGGAGATCAGCGTTGAAGCATACCCATTGAAGTAAGTGTAACGATGAAAGAACAAATACAGCGTGAGGGGAGATTGATTGGCAAGGCGAATTGTAGACTTCACTCCTTCATCAAGTTCTGAAAAATTGAAAGCACCCTGAAACAGCGACTCAGAAAAAGGTCTCATAAGCCTTGGTAAGCCTCAGATGAATGGGATAAGAGATGAAGCTTAACTTTGGTGAAAACCTGAAAATTTAGCCGTGACTTCATCAAAGTTGACCAAGTCTAAGTAACATTACGATACAGAATTACGATTTATTTAAAAGCGGCTCAAGAATAATTGGCAACCGTACATCTATATAAGGCTTCTCTCATAAAATTGCTGTACCATTAAAAACTTCAGAATTATTACAGTTGACTTTAGTTTTTAAGCTTCACCCAATTTGTTCGCCAAATCATTGATTGAGCTGACTGTCGAGTTTTTCACTCTTCAATTCCAAGAAATTCAAAGTTCAAAGCAATTTAAGACGACGGCAACACCCCTCAGGAAGTTTTATCCC
>DATNOY010000741.1:0-4619 GCA_036703495.1 Coleofasciculaceae cyanobacterium | reverse complement strand
GCAAAACGCCCGATCGCTCTGTCAACCCAGATGAGGCCGTGGCGTTAGGTGCGGCTATTCAGGCAGGGGTCTTAGGCGGCGAAGTCAAAGATTTACTGCTGCTGGACGTGACCCCGCTTTCCTTGGGGATTGAAACCTTGGGTGAAGTCTTTACCAAGATTATTGAGCGCAACACCACTATTCCCACGAGTAAAACGCAAGTTTTCTCCACCGCAACTGATGGGCAGACCTCCGTCGAAGTTCATGTGTTGCAGGGCGAACGCGCTTTAGCAAAAGATAATAAGAGTTTAGGCAAATTCCAGCTTTCAGGTATCCCGCCTGCTCCTAGAGGTGTACCTCAAATTGAAGTCACCTTTGAGATCAATGCCAACGGCATCCTGCAAGTTGCCGCCCGCGACAAAGGCACCGGGCGTGAACAGAGCGTCATGATTTCCAATACAGGCGGGCTGAGCGATGCTGAAATAGAGCGGATGCGTCAGGAAGCTGAGCTGTATGCTGAGGATGATGATCGTCGTAAGCAAATTATTGCCCTGCGTAATCATGCCGATACGTTGTTCTACAGCTATGAATCTACGCTTCGAGATAATGCAGCCTTCATCAATGATGATTTAAGAGCGACTGCCACCGAACGGGTCGCGGAATTACGCTCAGCCATCTCTGATCGCTCGATTACTATAGAAGTGTTGCAACAGTATATTGATGGCTTGCAGCAAACGCTGTTAGCCATTGGCGAGTCCGTTTACAATCAGGCTCAATCTGCGGTGACAGAGGAACCCTATGCTACTGCTGCAGGACAGGCTGCTCCTTGGGAGAACGGTCATCCCACGGTAGAAACTGCTCCTCTCGAGGACTATTCTGATTTCTCCACCGATGAAACAATCACAGCAGATTATGAAGCAGTGGACTAAAAACTGCTAAGCGATCGGTTAGTCTAGGATGGAAGTAGGCGATCGGGAGATTCGGTAATCCAACCTTGTTGCTCCTTCTCCAATTCTCCTATCGTAAGATCGATACTCTTTTTACCCCCTAATCCTAGAAACAGCGCTCTATGGCAGGTGACTACTACGAAATCCTCGGCGTTTCCCGTAGCGCAGATAAGGATGAACTAAAACACGCCTATCGCAAGTTGGCACGTAAGTATCATCCGGACGTTAACAAAGATCCGGGAGCTGAGGAGCGCTTTAAAGAAATTAACCGAGCTTACGAAGTTCTCTCAGATGCCGAGACTCGCGCTCGGTATGATCGCTTTGGGGAAGCAGGCGTCGGGGCTGGAGCCGGAGCTGGGTTCCAAGATTTTAGCGATCTGGGTGGCTTTGCCGACATCTTCGAGAGCTTCTTTAGCGGCTTTGGTGGCATGGGTGGGCAACAGCAGCAAGGTCGGCGGCGGGGTGGCCCCGTGCGGGGAGATGACCTGCGCCTCGATCTGAAGCTGGATTTCCGAGAAGCCATTTTTGGGGGTGATAAAGAAATCCGCATTAGCCATTTAGAAACTTGCACAACCTGCAGTGGTTCTGGGGCAAAGCCAGGAACTCAACCCCGAGGCTGTTCTACCTGTAATGGGGCTGGGCAAGTTCGGCGAGCCACCCGTACCCCTTTTGGCAGCTTTACACAGGTTTCGGTTTGCCCAACCTGTAATGGTAGCGGGCAGGTGATTGAAGAAAAGTGTGAAGTCTGCGGCGGCGGTGGGCAAAAGCAAGAAGCTAAAAAGCTGAAGATTACGATCCCTCCCGGTGTGGATAATGGCACTCGTCTGCGAGTTTCCAGTGAGGGGGATTCGGGTCAGCGGGGCGGACCATCAGGTGATCTCTACGTCTATCTGTTTGTTAATGAGGACGCAGAGTTCCAGCGCGATGGCATTAATATTCTGTCAGAAGTCAAGATCAGCTATCTGCAGGCAATTCTGGGCGATCGCATTGAAGTAAAAACGGTGGATGGGCCTGTAGAAGTCAATATTGCGCCAGGTACGCAGCCCAATACAGTCGTTACCCTGGAAAACCGAGGTGTGCCTCGTTTGGGTAATCCGGTGAGCCGAGGGGATCACTTAATCACCATCATTATTGATATCCCGACACGGATTCATGCAGATGAGCGAGAGCTGCTAGAAAAACTGGCAAAGATTCGGGGCGATCGCCTTAGTAAAGGGGGTGGCATTAATGAGTTTTTGGGAGGGCTGTTTCGGGGATGAATTCTCTTACCTCGCCGGATGCCCAGCTAGATTTGCGGGGTACGCCCTGTCCTCTTAACTTTGTCCGAACGAAGCTGCGTTTGGAAAAAATGTCGCCTGGCTCTCTGTTAGAAGTTTGGCTAGATCCGGGTGAACCGATGGAGCAGGTTCCGGATAGCCTGACGATGGCAGGTTATCGCATTGAAAAAGTTGAAGACCGCGCTAACTTTTTTGCAGTTCAGGTTCGCCGCCCTGTTTCGGAAAGTTCCGAATGTTGAGCAATGCCTGATCAGTTAGAGAAACCGCTCCACGCTCAAACCTTGAAACTCGACCCTCTAGTGGGAACGGTTGTAGCGGTTCAGGCGAATTACTACTGGGTGCAGTTAGATCCTTCTAC
This sequence comes from Coleofasciculaceae cyanobacterium, assembly GCA_036703495.1. Classification (GTDB taxonomy): domain Bacteria; phylum Cyanobacteriota; class Cyanobacteriia; order Elainellales; family Elainellaceae; genus Drouetiella. The sequence goes on along the minus strand of DATNOY010000741.1, from coordinate 2,058 downwards.
GCCTTCAACTCATCTCCTTTGTACGCGCCGTACAAGGCTCAAAAAGATTGGTCAACAGGTGATGGTTGGCGATCGCGTCCAGGTAGAGGAGCCGGATTGGGCAGGAGGACGGGGGGCCATTTCTCAGGTGCTGCCGCGCCACACTGAGTTAGATCGGCCGCCTATCGCCAATGCCGATCAAATTTTGCTGGTCTTTGCCTTGGAGGCACCGACGCTGGATCCTTCCCAGTTAAGCCGGTTTCTAATTAAGGCCGAATCGACTGAATTGGCAGTATTGCTTTGCCTGAATAAGAGCGATTTAGTCACGCCGGCAGTCCAACAGCAGTGGCGCGATCGCCTGCATGTTTGGGGATATGACCCCGTGATGATTAGCTTACGGGCCGGCAGCGGGCTAGAAGCGCTCCAAACTCAGTTAAATGACCGGATCACCGTCGTGTGTGGCCCATCGGGCGTGGGTAAGTCAAGTTTAACGAATCAGCTGATTCCCAAAGTTGATCAGCGAGTGAATGCTGTGTCCGGAAAGTTAAGCCGAGGACGCCATACTACTCGCCACGTAGAACTGTTTCAGTTGCCCCTGGGTGGGTTGATTGCAGACACTCCTGGCTTCAACCAGCCCGATTTAACCTGTGCTCCTATTGAACTGGTTCACTATTTTCCAGAAGCTCGTCAACGGCTGGCAACAGCTTCCTGCCAATTTAGCAACTGCCTGCACCGAGATGAGCCAAACTGTGTGGTGAGAGGTGACTGGGAACGCTACGAATATTACCTGACGTTTTTGGAAGAGGCGATCGCCTATCAGGAAGCTCTCGATCGCACGAGTGATGCCGATTCCACGACAAAGTTCAAGAACAAGGGAGATGGGCAACGGCAGTCAGAGCCGATGTTAGCGCGTAAAAAATATCGCCGCCCCTCTCGTCGCACAGAAAAGCAAGACTTACAAAATCTTTGCCAGGATATGGATCAATCTCTGACAGAAGAAGACTAGAGCATTGGTATAAAAATCAGGCTCTTTGTCCTGCAGTCTTCTAGGAGTCGAGGGCGAGAAATTCGGCTTCTAGAGTGGGTTAGCTGCTTTCAGGAGTATCTATCCCCTGCGACTTCCGCTACAATCTCTCCTCAAAGGGGTGGTGCTTTATATTTCCAGCTAGATCATTCCCTTCTAAGGTTTGCTTTAGGAGAGCATCATTATGGCCGATTCAGCGAATGTACCCGAACAGCTTGTGGATGTCTTGGCTCCGCTCCTAGGGCTGACAATCGAGCCGGAATACCGACCGGGTGTGATTGCCAATATGGAGCGTAATGTGAAAATTGCCCAGCTCGTGATGGAATTTACATTGCCCGATGAGATTGAGGTTGCTCCAGTCTTTCAGCCTTAAGAATCGGAAATCTGAGCGTTACAGCCGTAGCCTCACGGTGGGGACGGGAGGGTAGACCCTCTGCGAAGGGCGTGGATCACACCCCCCCCTTTGTCCTCACTTAACGGGCTACGGCTATCACTAATCTTGGCAGTATCTCAGGTAAACGCAGTATCTCAGGTAAACATAGAGGGGTGAGGGATGACAATTGATTTTGAGCAGGCAGATGCGATCGCCATCGCCACAGCAGTGCGCTCCCAAGCAGTGAGTGCGGAAGCGGTCGTCCGGGCAGCGCTAGAACGCATTGCGTCAAGGGATCAAGCCTTGAACAGCTTTACAGCCGTTTTAAATGAGCAAGCGATCGCTGATGCTCAGCGGCTAGATGCAGCGATCGCTAGGGGTGAGGATCCTGGGATGCTAGCGGGAGTTCCGTTTGCTGTCAAAAACTTGTTTGATGTTCAGGGTTTGCCAACGTTGGCTGGATCCAAGATCAACCAAGATCGATCGCCTGCTACGCAGGATGCAGCGGCAATTGTAGCCTTAAAACAAGCCGGAGCCGTGCTCGTCGGTACGCTCAACATGGACGAATATGCCTACGGATTTGTCACTGAAAATAGCCACTACGGAGCGACCCACAATCCCCATGACTTAAGCCGGGTAGCTGGTGGCTCTTCTGGTGGCTCAGCAGCGGCGGTTGCCGGCG
>DATNOY010000740.1:0-3452 GCA_036703495.1 Coleofasciculaceae cyanobacterium | reverse complement strand
GAAGAGCTGGTGATGGCGCTGCATGTGCGTCGGCAGTATTTCAATCCCTTCTTGAGTCGCCCGGTAGATTCTGAAGCGCCCCTGACCCAAATTGATACACGCCAAATCTATAAAACTTCTCGGCTGGTTTCTAATTTGACGGGTATGCTGGTGCAGCCAAATAAAGCGATCGTGGGAGCGAATGCCTTTGCCCATGAGTCGGGAATTCATCAGGATGGCGTGCTGAAGCACAAGCTAACCTATGAAATTATGGATGCTCAGTCGATTGGGCTAACGGATAATCAGATTGTCTTGGGTAAGCTGTCTGGGCGGAATGCTTTTCGCGCTCGTTTGAAGGAGCTAGGGTTTGAGTTGGCGGATCAGGAGCTGAACCGGGCGTTCCTGCGCTTTAAAGACATGGCGGATAAGAAGAAGGAGATTACGGATTGGGATCTGGAGGCGATCGTTAATGATGAAACTCAGCAGGCTCCGGAACTGTTTCGCTTGGAGCACATTCAGGTTTCCTGCGGCGATCATGCTCGCCCTACGGCCACGGTGACTATTCGCACTCCGGCTGGGGAGGAATTGACGGATGCGGCGATCGGTACGGGCCCGGTGGATGCGGTCTACCGAGCGATTAATCGCGTGGTGGATATTCCTAATCAGTTGATTGAGTTTTCGGTGCAGTCTGTGACGGAGGGGATTGATGCTTTGGGGGAAGTGACGATTCGCTTGAAGCATGAGGACCAGATTTTCTCGGGTCATGCGGCTAATACGGATATCATTGTGGCTTCGGCTTTGGCTTACACTCATGCTTTGAATCGGCTGTATGCGACTTTGCAAAATGGCAAGGTGTTGCATCCTCAGCATGATGAGGTTCAGCCGGTTGGCTAGTTAAATCAGCCGGTTAGTTAGTTAAAAAAGACGAGTCGGGGAAATAACAGCCTTGGGGGGTTCCCCCCAAACCCCCCAGCAGGGGACGGGCGCGTCCCCCACACCCCCTCCGCAAGGGGGGTGGATGGGCGGCGGGGGGCGCTTTGCATTGGTGGGTGGCAAGGGAGCGTTTCGGTCGTCAGATGAATTACCAGTGAATTACCAGGTCATTTCTAGGATTTTCTCGGCGATCGCTTGATCAACGGGCATGACCGACAGTCGATTGCCTGTCCGCACTACCCAGAGTTCGTCTGGGGTGAAGGTCTGCCGCAGGAAATTTAGCCCAATGCTGCTGGGAAATTTCTGAACAAATTTGACTTTGACGGTTTGCCAACGGGGATTGTCGGGGGAGGATTTGGCATCGTAGTATTTGCTGCTGGGGTCAAATTGGCTCGGATCAATTATTCCTGTTTCTACAACCTGCATTAAGCCGACGATTCCGGGCGGTTCGGTATTAGAGTGATAGAAAAATGCCAGATCTCCAGGCTGCATTTCTCGCAAAAAATTGCGGGCCTGGTAGTTGCGTACTCCATCCCATATCGTTTGCTGATCTTGTTCTAAATCTGTGATGCCATAGACGCTAGGTTCAGATTTCATCAACCAGTAGTTCATGAAGCGATGGTTCTAAGTAGAGGAAAGGTTTAAGTAGGGGGAAATTAAATAGGGGAAAAGCGAGTCGCTTCCTTACGTATACTTACGAAACGTTTCCGATTGGCTGTGACTTTCAGGATTGGACAAGTCAGAGTGAGCGTTGAAAGCATCGAGTAAGCGATCGCTGCTTCCTTCTGCTGACCATTCCTCACCGGCTTCGGACAGCTCCCAAGGATCAGGCAGTGCCTCTGGCTCTGGTTGATCTGCCATGGCATCTAGCTCAGGGGTTTCAGGGCCCAGCCAATCCTCATTATCCGCGATCGCGGATTCCAGTCGATGAATGCGAATGCGTTCCAACCGGGGTCCATCGGCGGATTCTACGGTCATTTCATAATCGCGATAGCGAAATACTTCACCCTGGGCCGGAATCTTTTGCAGATGATAAATCACAAATCCGCCTAAGGTTTGATAGTCTTCATCCAGCGGCAAATCTAGATTGAGCAATTCGTTCACTTCTTCTAAATCGGTTTGGGCCTGTACCCAAAAGGTACGATCATCTAGCACCTGAATAGTGGGTTCTTCGATGCTTTCTGGCTCATTGGTTTCGCCAATGATTTCTGCCGCCAGATCCTGTAGGGTAATCAATCCGGCCGTACCGCCAAACTCATCGACTACAATCACCATGGCCTGTCCCGATCGCCGCATTAAGGGCAGCAGTTCATTCAGCGGCATGTTTTCGGAGACAAATTGGGCGGGGCGCACCCAGGGCTGGATGGAATCCTCAGGTTTTAGCCGTTCTCCCACGAGGGGTTCTGCCAGCTCTTTGAAATGAATGATTCCTAGAATGTCGTCTAGCGACTCGCCCATCACCGGATACCGCGAATGCCCTGAGTTAGCCACTTCGTTGAGCAAATCCCGGAATGTGGCATCACTGGATATTCCCAACAGGCTGGTGCGCGGCACCATCACTTCCCCAGCCGACACTTCGGCAAACTCAAAAACATTGGTGAGCAGTTCGCGCTTTTCTTCTTCGAGTCCCGGAGATTCAGCCGAGGTGGCAATAATCAGCTGCAATTCTTCGGGCGTCACTCGGTTATACCAGCCCTGCCCGGTATAGCGCACGCCAAATAGCTGCAACAGCCAGCGGGTGGACTGGTTGAGAATCCAAATGAATGGGTTGAATAAGCGGGCGATCGCTAGACTGGGCGCACCCAGAAACCGGGCCAACTGCTCTGGGTACAGCAACGCCATTGCTTTCGGGCATAGCTCTCCTAGGACAATTTGCAAATAGGCAATTAACAAAAAGGCAGCGGGGACGGCAAAAGAGTGAGATAGAACGGCCCGGTTTGAGTCCGGGATCGGCAATTTTGAAAACAGCACTGCCAATAGCACCGCCATTGTGCTTTCACCAATCCAACCCAAGGCCAAACTAGAGAGGGTGATGCCAAATTGGGTAGTCGAGAGGAGGCGATCGAGTCCTCGCTGCAGATCTTGCACCGTCTTGGCTTGAATATCTCCGGCAGACACTAACTGGCTGATCCGCGATCGCCGTACCGACACGATAGAAAACTCAGCCGTGACAAAAAAGGCATTAATCGCAATTAACAGAAAAACGGCCAGCAGGCGTACAAGAACATCTGACCCAGTCAGTTGAGGAAGCGCATCAGTCACCAAAGCACCGAGGACAAAGGGGATCATCCGCAACAACGAAAACGGTAGGAGAAACAGGCTGTGATCCATTATTCTGCAAGTTCACACCCAACACTAGCGAACGATCCAACATCCTATAGGTTTCCGGCAAAGAAGACTCAAACCAACAGACTCAAAGCATAGGTCAAAGGGTCTACTTTCATCAAGCGTCAGGGAGCCGGTTTGTCGCCTCCCTCCATTCTGGCTTTCACATCCTTGAGGATGTTTTCTTCTTTAAGAAAAGTCACGCTGTCTCGCCG
>DATNOY010000739.1:0-2348 GCA_036703495.1 Coleofasciculaceae cyanobacterium | reverse complement strand
GGGCGTTCATCCTACTTATATGTACCGGGAGGTGTTAAGTGAAGCTCCATGGATTGATTACATTATCCGAGGGGAAGGGGAAGAGATTACCGTTAATTTGCTGCAGGCGATCGCTCAGGGCACCGATCAGCGCGATCGTCGCGAAATCCTGGGACTTGCCTTTCTTGAAGACGGTAAAATTGTGGCTACCCCTGCTCACCCACCGATCAAAGACCTGAATACGCTGACCCCAGATTGGAGCTTGCTAGACTGGGACACGTATAGGTATACACCCCTGAATGTACGGGTCGCTGTTCCCAACTATTCCCGAGGCTGTCCGTTTCGCTGTCGGTTCTGTTCCCAGTGGAAGTTCTGGCGCAAGTATCGGTCGCGATCGCCTAAACACTTTGTGGATGAAATTGAGCGGTTAGTGAAAGACCACAACATCGGCTTTTTCATTCTGGCAGATGAAGAGCCAACCATCAACAAATCGCGATTTGTAGCCCTGTGTACTGAATTAGTTGATCGTAACTTAGGGGTGCATTGGGGGATCAACACCCGCGTTACGGACATTCTGCGAGATGAGAAAGAACTGCCGCTCTATCGTCAGGCTGGACTGGTGCATGTCTCGTTGGGCACGGAAGCAGCCGCACAGCTTAATCTCAACTTATTCCGCAAAGAAACGACAATTGCCGATAACAAGCGAGCGGTGCAGCTGTTGCGCCAGAACGGTATTTTGGCAGAAGTGCAGTTTATCATGGGGTTGCCTAGCGAAACGCCTGAAACGATTGAGGAAACGTATCGCATGGCACGAGATTGGCAGGCAGACATGACCAACTGGAACATGTACACGCCCTGGCCGTTCTCCGAGTTATTTCAGGATGTTCAAGACAAAGTAGAAATCCGCGATTACTCCCATTACAACTTTGTTACACCCATTATTAAGCCCGACAACATGACGCGGGAAGATGTGCTTAAAGGGGTACTCCACAACTATGCTCGGTTTTATGCTTGGAAGTTTCTAGAGTACTGGTTTGAGAAAGATCCGTTTAAGCGGCGTTATTTGCTGGGATGCCTCTGGGCATTTGTTAAAACTACGCTCAACAAACGGTTTTACAACCTAAAACGGGTGAAGCAGAAAGGACTGCACACCGAAATTGAGTTTGGCTTTGATCAATCCCGGATTCTCTCCGCCGAACAAATGGCAGAGATTAAACAGCATCAGTCTGTGGATATTGACTCTATCGGCACCATTTCCGCCTGCGGTGCGCCCCATGAACCGTCAGCAGGCAGTAGCTATACCCAAGTGCAGCAGCCCCATGACGTGATTCAGGTGGCTGTGATTGAAGCCGATCAGCAGACCCGGATTAACCTGCGGATGGATTTGCGATCGCAACCGGGTATTGAAGTTGCCAGCGAAGCTACTAATGCTGAAACGGGACTGGTGCTGCTGGAATCTATTGACGTAGATGTTGCCGTCGTCGATGACACCCTACCCGATATGGATTTAGTGAGATTCATTAGTTCTGCTCGCAAAGCTCAAGCCAATTCCTACGTGATTCCCTCCAAAATCCTGGTGCTGGTTACGCCCGGACAGCCTGCTGGCATATCCGATGCGATCGCGGCTGGCGCTGATGCCATTTGTTCAAAAGATGCTCCGATTCAGCAACTCGCCAATGCGGTCAGAATCACGCATCGCCAGGGGACATATCAAGATCCAGGACTTCGTGACCCATTGACGGAGTGTCCGCCGGAAGGCCTTTCTACGGACATAACGTCCCGACCAACGCCCATGACTAAAGTCAGCTAACGCTCTTGCCGCTTCATCTTTTGTGTGGTTAAGGAAATTTATTCATGACATTTAATGAATCGACGTTACCAGAACCAAACCCTGCGCTCGATTGGGTCGCCGTTGTCTTTTTCACCAGTGTTCATGCGCTAGTGCTACTGGCCCCCTGGTTTTTCTCCTGGTCGGCGTTAGGGATAACCTTGCTTTTGCACTGGCTATTTGGCAGCATTGGGATTTGTTTGGGCTACCACCGTCTATTGAGCCATCGCAGTTTTCAAGTTCCTCAATGGCTGGAATATGCGATCGCCTTGATTGGGGCGACAGCTCTGCAAGGCGGCCCGATTTTTTGGGTGGCGGGTCATCGGTTGCACCATGCCTATACCGAGGATGTCAATAAAGATCCCTATTCTGCTCGACGCGGATTTTGGTGGAGCCACATGCTGTGGATTTTTTATCCTTACGCAGAATTTTTTGACTATGCACAATACAAGCGATTTGCCCCTGATCTCGCTCGTGATCCGTTCTATCGCTGGCTGAATCGCAACTTCTTGCTGCTGCAAGTTCCGCTAGGGCTAGGGCT
>DATNOY010000738.1:0-6499 GCA_036703495.1 Coleofasciculaceae cyanobacterium | reverse complement strand
CCACTCCAGGCAGATCAACGACGATCGGAATGTCTAATGCTTGCAACTGTTCGGCAGCACCAATGCCCGAAAGCAGCAGCAGTTTGGGTGAATCGAATGCGCCTGCACTGACAATCACTTCCTGGTTGACATGAACCTGATAGAGTGCACCTTCGCGCAGATATTCCACCCCAACGGTGCGATCGCCTTCGAATAACAACCGAGTCACCAATGCCCCAGTGGTTACCGTCAGATTAGGGCGATCGAGGATAGGCAGAAGAAATGCCGCAGCCGCACTGTGTCGCTTGCCGTCTTTAACGGTTAACTGATAGAGTCCGGCCCCTGCTTGTTGACTGCCGTTGAAGTCAGGATTGTTGGCATAGCCCAGGGCGATCGCCGCATCAACAAAGCGTTGAGATGTGACAGCTGGAGCCGCAATATCCGTGACGCTTAACGCCCCATTCACCCCATGATAGTCAGAGGCTCCCCGTTGCTGCTGCTGCGATTTCTTGAAGTAGGGCAACACATCCTGGTAACTCCAACCGGGATTTCCTAACGCCTGCCAGTGATCATAATCATGGGGATTACCCCGAATATAAATCATGAAATTAATTGAGCTGCTACCCCCCAAAACCTTGCCACGGGGACAAAAGATTTTGCGATCGTTGAGGTAAGGTTCCGGTTCCGAGAAATAGCTCCAATCCACCTCAGAACCGAGTAAGCTCAAACATTCTGACGGAACTTGAATCTCTGGTTTGGTATCTGGATTCCCCGCTTCCAGCAGCAACACCGTTGTTTCACGGTCTTCTGTCAGACGGTTCGCCACGACGCAACCGGCCGACCCAGCCCCAATCACGATGTAGTCATAGTGAGTCATCCGAATTCTCCTAATTTGCTCAGATTTCTCGCTTCTACAGGCTCTAACAATGGAGTATCCAGTCCTGTGTTTATCGAAGTTACAGCTCGATCACAATTTTGGTAACAGCCGTACCCTGCTCTACGGCTTCGTGAGCAGCCAGTGCCGTCTCTAAGGTGAACTGGCGTGGGTCAACAACAGGACGCAACTGATGGGCTTCTGCTAATTGGGTCGCCTGACGCAAAATCTCGCCATGATGGGCACGACCTTCACCCGTCAACAGGGGCAGCAGCACGAACACGCCGGAGTAGGTGGCCGCCTTGCGGGAGAGGGGCAACAGGGAATGGCTGCCCCAACCGTAGTTACTCACAACATGACCATAATTGCGGACAGCTTCAAACGCATCATCCAGGGTGGAGCCACCCACCGAGTCGTAGACCACATCAAAGCCTTTGCCATCCGTAAAGGTTTGAACGATCTGGGCGATCGCCGTACTGCGATAGTCAATGGGTACAGCACCCAGTTGTTTCACCAGGTCATGTTTGGCGGCGGAAGCTGTCGCAAACACTTGAGCACCCCGCGCTTTAGCAATTTGCACAGCCACATGCCCGACGCCACCCGAACCACCCAGGATCAGGACTTTCTGACCTTCATGGACATTGACACGGTCAACCAGTCCTTCCCATGCAGTTAAAAAGACCAGAGGTAAGGCAGCGGCTTCCCGGAAGGTAAGGTTAGTTGGTTTTTTGGCGAGTAAATCGGCATCGACCGCCGCAAATTCAGCCAGCGACCCTTGTAATCCGCCAACGCCGCCCGTCATTCCATACACCTCATCCCCCACCTGAAATGCAGTGACTTCTGAACCAACAGCTTCGATAATTCCAGCTAAATCAATTCCTAGCACCGAAGGAAGCACCTGTTGGGCATGGGGCGCTTTCCCGGTGCGAATTTTGCTATCAAGCGGGTTAACCCCACTCGCCTTAATTCTTACCAGGACTTGGTTTGGAGCGGGTTCTGGGCGGGGAATTTCAGTCGTCCGAAATGTCGCCGTTTGTTCATCTACAATCAGAGCGTGCATCGTTGAGGATGACTTCATCGTCTAACTCCTGAATGACTTAGTGCTTAAGGGGAGAGGGGTGCGCCGACAATCCAAGTATCGTATTGACGCGCTAGATCCGTCCAGCCTTCAGGCGGTGTTTGACCGATTTGAGGAAAAAATTCGTCGATGCCACCGGGTGTGAAGATGAAGAGTAAGCGAGCCACTTCGGATGAAAGATTCACCCATCCATGCACGCTGTTGCGGGGGATGACCACCGATGTTCCGGGGCCAGCTTCAAACTCTTCGCCCGCGCAGTGAAAGCGAAATCGACCTTCCAACACTTCAAAGATCTCTTCTCGATCTTCGTGATAGTGGAGGGGAGGACCGACGAATGGTGGAACCCGTGCTTCGATGATGGTGAAAGTTCCGCCCACATCTTTGCTATGGACGCGGATTGCCATCTGCTCTCCGGGTACTGTATCGAACCAATCGAGATCTTCATCTCGTCTGACAATGGCAACGTTATTTTGATTGGTTTGGGTGTTCATTTTGTTTTCTGTTCCGGGGGTGAATTTGTGACTCGCTCGATACAGTTCATTGTTAAGCGATCGCCCCCTGCAAGCCACTCAAGTTCTTTGAGATAGGTTTCAAGTTAATTGATCTATGTCTAAAGGTAGATTTTGGGGCAGAGTTGATTTGAAATACCAGATAGCTCTGGAGAATCTGATACCCTCTCAGAAAGCATGATTTCTCTTAAGGAAGTTTATTCTTCTCCTCATCTCTCAAATCTGTCTCAATGGTGGACTTCAGAAGAATGGATGCCAGTAGCCCAAAATCCAGACGTGGTGGCGGTTCTTCTGCACGAGTGAGAGGCGTAATTCTATCCAGCCATGGATGGCAACGGTTTCAAACCGCGAGGCAACAAGCCGAATTGGAAGAAAACTGGGGTAAGCGGTTCACCCAGGAAGCCCTGATGGAGCGTACCGGACTATCCTTCAATACCCTGACCCGCATTACCAAGCGGGAATTTGGGGTCGATCGCCAATCCTTAGAGCTGCTCTTCCAGGCATTTGGACTGGACTTAACTAAGGCAGACTTTACCCCTCCTGTCGCGGCTCAGGACGCATCTGCACCGGACTGGACGAATCCACACCAGGACTGGGACACTGCCGTGGATGCCTCGGTGTTTTATGGGCGCGAACCGGAATTAGCGCAACTATGGCAATGGATGGGGCCCGATCGCTGCCGAGTCGTGGGACTGCTGGGAATTGGGGGAATTGGCAAAAGTACATTGGCAGTCAAGGCTGCCCAGCAGATGCCATCAGACTTTGAGATTGTAGTGTGGCGATCGCTGGCGAATGCCACACCCCTGGATGAACTCCTGTCAGGTCTGCTGAGATTTCTCATGCCGTTGTTCGGGGAAGATGTCATTATTCCCAGCACGATCGATCAGCAGTTATCAAAGCTATTGCAATACCTGCGATCGCGGCGATGTTTATTGCTGTTGGATAATGTGGAAACGATTTTGTGTCGTGAGCCGGTGGGACAATGGCGATCGGGCTACGAAGCCTACGGACAGTTGATTAGAACGATGGGTGAAACTTCCCACCTCAGCTGTTTGTTGTTGACCAGCCGAGAAAAGCCCCGGGAAATGGTGCTGATGGAAGGGGAATCAGCATTGGTGCGATCGCTTAACTTAAGTGGATTGTCCCCCGAAAACGGACGCGCTATCTTTCGCCAAAAGGGAACGTTTACCGGTTCAGAAGCCGAATGGCAGACGTTAATTCAGCACTACGGTGGCAATCCGCTGGCTTTGAAATTGGTGGCTACCGCAACCCAGGATTTATTTAACGGCTGCATTACAGAGGTACTCACCTATCTCAGTCAGGGAATTTACGTTTTTGAAGACATCCGCGATTTGCTGGAGCGTCAGTTCGATCGCCTCTCGGAAGCCGAACAGAAAATGCTGTTCTGGTTTGCGATTCATCGTGAACCCACCTCGATTGCAGAAATCCGGGAAGATGTGGATCGGAGTCATCAACAACTTGTACCAAATTTGATCAACTCGCTGTTTCGGCGATCGCTCATCGAAAAAACAGAAGGGTTATTCTTCTTGCAACCCGTTGTCATGGAATACGTGACAGATCGATTCGTTCAGGAAATCTGTACTGAGTTTGAGACAGGGCAGCTTAACGTACTGAAATCACACACGCTACTGCGTGTGCAAGCCAAAGATCATATTCAAGAGATTCAAACGCGATTAATTTTTCAACCTGTGATGGAACGACTGCTATCTCAGTTTGGCAATGTAGCGGCGATCTCGACACAGGTAAAACAATTACTGACCCAACAGGGTAAGAACCCAGGATACGTGGCAGGAAATTTAATTAACGTGCTGGTGCAGTTTCAAGTCGATTTGCGCGGCTCGGATTTTTCGGATCTCGTCGTGCAACAAGCCGACCTACGACAGGTCGATTTAGCCGGGGTCAATTTTCAAAATGCCACGTTCGTTAAAACTCTCTTTTCAGAACCGCTCGGCATAGGCATGGCGATCGACTTCAGCCCAGACGGGCAGACACTTGCAGCGGGTGACTCTAGCGGCAACATCTATCTCTGGAACATTGCGACCACCCAACTCTTGATGACTTTTTCAGGGCATACGGGCTGGATTTGGTCAGTCGCATTTAATGCTAACGGGACAACGCTAGCCAGCGGCAGTACTGACAGCACAGTGCGCTTGTGGGATGTTCAGAGTGGGCGGTGCTTGCAGGTACTTACGGGACATACCGCCTTTGTTTGGTCAGTGAGTTTTAGTCCGGATGGGCAACGTTTAGCCAGTGCCAGTGCAGACAAAACCGTGCGCCTGTGGGATTTGCAAGGGCAGTGTCTCCAAATCTTAGCAGGTCACACCCAGAACGTTTATTCGGTTCACTTCGCGCCCAATCAACAAACCCTTGCCAGCGGCAGTCTTGATACGTCGATTCGCATCTGGAATGTGCATGATGGCACCTGTTTGAATATCTTGCAGGGGCATACCAGCGCCGTTCGTTGTGTGCGCTATAGCCCAGACGGTCAGCTCCTCGCAAGCAGCAGCCACGATGGGTCAATTCGCCTGTGGCATACTCCGCTTTCCCCAGAGCGCAACGCTAAAAACGACTTTAAGCTGCTTCACACCCAGACCGATTGGGTGTGGGCGCTCGCCTTTAGCTCCGACAGCCGTTGGCTAGCCAGTGTGGGGCGTGATGGTAACCTGCGTTTGTGGAACCTTCAAGATCGGCAATGTATGCATCGATTCGACGGGCATACCCTCGACATTTTGGCGATCGCCATCAGTGCCGATAATCAATGGTTGGGCAGCGCCGGTCAAGACAACACGGTGCGCTTATGGAATCTTCAGAACGGGCAAAGTCATAAGACGTGGCGCGGTTACGCCAATGGCATTCACTCCTTGAGCCTCAGTCCCGATGATCAACTGTTAGCCAGCAGTCGCCAGGATGGCACCATCCAGGTCTGGCATTGGTCAATGACCGATACGGTCGCAGGAGATCTGGCAGCATTTCGCCCCTACAAAACGTTGTCCAGCCCCACCCGATGGATTTCATCCCTCAGTCATTTAAGCTTTAGTCCTGACAGTCAAATGCTAGCTATCAATCGTCAGCAGGGGTGGATTGCGGTATGGGATCTCCAAACTGGGCAGTTCGATGAATGGTCAGCGCATCAGACATCTATCTGGAAAGTGTTGTTTAGTCCATCCGGGCAGACCTTGGCAAGCAGTAGCTATGATGGCACCGTGCGACTGTGGGATCTGCAGACGCATCAGTGTTTGCAGGTACTCCGTGGGCATGAGAGTGTGATTCCGGCGATCGCCTTTACTCCCAATGGTCAAGGGTTGGTCAGCGGCAGTTATGATCGCGCAATTCGACTGTGGGACGTGCAAACGGGGGCATGGCTCAAGACCTTAGAAGGGCATACGGGCGCAGTTTTTACGCTGGCATTTGATCCCAGGGGTCAGGTTCTGGCAAGTGGTAGTTATGACCGCACGATTCGGCTGTGGGATGTGCAAACCGGAGCATGTCTCAAGGTATTGCAAGGACATACCGGATTGGTCTGGACGCTTGCCATCAGTCCCGATGGTCGCACCTTAGCCAGTAGCGGTGATGACCAGACCATTCGCTTGTGGGATCTGCAAACAGGGGATTGCCTCCACGTCTGCCACGAACACACAGGTTGGGTGCGAGCCGTGATCTTTAGTTCTGATGGTCAATGGTTATTCAGTGGCAGCGACGATCGCGCCATCAAGCTGTGGCATGTGAACACAGGACGATGTGTAGAAACGTTGGTAGCCGATCGGCTCTATGAAGGCATGAATATTCAAGGCACAACTGGGTTAACAGTCGCTCAAAGAGCTACCCTGAAAACATTAGGAGCTGTTGAACAAAGGTGATTCAGCGCCTTCTCTTGTATTCGATCGCAGCTAATAATTGATGAAAAGCGTTAAGCGATCGCGCCATTTCTGCATCTACAAGTCGCTTCACCTGTTCATCCAAAAGATGCTCTCGCGGTTCATCAACCAGTCTCCCTGATTGTTCACTATCAGCCCGGCGGTCGCGAATTAGGGAAACCCC
>DATNOY010000737.1:0-5333 GCA_036703495.1 Coleofasciculaceae cyanobacterium | reverse complement strand
AATTGAGTTATGCAAATGTTTCAATTTTTGGATCTGCTACCATCTTTAGCTGCTTGATTACGGTATTGTACCTTCTCTACTTAGAGCCGTTCCCGTCCGTACAGTCTTATGAAACGGGTCGTTTGATGGTTCTTAAGGAATGCCTCAGCAAGCCATTTTCATATATAGCTTTCCCAATTGCGCACAGTACGATAGGGCGCTAGGCACTCAGATGAGGACTGCTATATTTCTCGCAAGCCCGGCGGGGTTTCCAAGAAATGTCCTGGTTTTAGTCAAGCGCGAAGCACCATAAACTCTTTAGGGATTCAAGAAAACATGGATTGGTTTTGTCAGGATACTCTCTGATGAGGAGGATGGTTCAACCTGAACGGTAAGAACGAAAAATTTCTATATCCTCAGTAGACTATGGACTCCAAACCCGCTCTTGTTGCAGACCAGATTCCTAATTTAGCTTTGGCACACCTTAAGGCATTGCGTCCACGGCAGTGGACCAAAAACTTAATTGTGTTTGCTGCTCCTCTATTTGCTTTTGAACTGACTGTTCCGGCCTTGCTGGGCAGTCTCGTAGCATTTATGCTTTTCTGTTTTACCTCCAGTGGCTTTTACCTGCTGAACGATATCGTTGATGTCGAATCTGACCGTCGCCATCCAGTTAAGTGCAAGCGACCCATTGCAGCAGGTTTGGTGGCTATTCCAACCGCGATCGCCATGTCAACAACCTTACTCCTAACTGCGCTTGGGGTAGGCTGGTGGCATTCCCCGGGGTTAGGATTGGCAATTCTCATCTATGCGCTTCTCCAAGTTGCCTACAACCTGAGTTTGAAACACACCGTCATTTTAGATGTGGTGGCAATTTCCATCGGCTTCATTTTGCGGGCTTGCGGGGGGGCTGCTGCTACTCATATTGTTTTGTCTCCCTGGTTCCTGCTTTGTGCTTCAATGCTGGCTCTATTTTTAGGAATTGAGAAGCGTAAAGCAGAGCTGAGACTTTCACAAATCAGGGGCAAAAAATCTCGCGCAGTCCTCCACCGCTATTCTCTCCCCTTGTTAAGCCGGATGGAAAGCGTAGTAACGAATGGAACTATTCTCACCTATGCGCTCTGGAGTTCTGGCCCCGTTGTTCGGGGAGCCTCAACTTCCTGGATGATGCTGACTTTACCCTTCGTGCTCTATGGGATATTTCGCTATCAACTATTGAGTGATCCTCAGGAAATTGCTCGTCGGAACACAGGCGTTGAGCAAGGCGGCAAGACTGAGAGACCTGAGGAAGTTTTGCTAGAAGATATGCCGCTATTGTTGACCGTATTGGCTTGGATAGCAACGACGTTTGGCATTTTGCTCTTAAAAAGTCGTGGACTCATCCTTTAAATGTTTTGGTTATCTTTTGCGATGTAGCAACTGCAATGTAACAACTGCGATGTAACAACTGCAAGGTAATAACGATGCTGATGGATAAGCGATGCTGAGTCTTTTGATTACTGTTAATGATCTCCGCTGCATCCTCCTGGCATTGTCAACCTTATAAACGAGAAATTTAACGAGAAATTTTAGTTTTAAACCTCTTTTCTTCTATAAATTTTGAGTTTGACTAAAGTCTTCTGTACACCAAGCAGGTTATTGGCTTTAACATGTAACTTCTCTCCAGACAAATCCCATTGTCCCCCCAGTTTTTTGAGAATTTTTCGATCGCTTTGGGGTTTAATGATTAGAACCGAAATTTTGGCGGCCTCCTGGGGAGAAATTGCTCTGAGCGAGGCAGTGGTCATGACAGCAGCAGCTTTAGTTTTTGTGGCATAGTAAGAGGCTTCATGGCACAATACCCAATCGCTGCTTTTGACATTGCGATTGACTAGTGTTTCAATCTGGGAATAGCTTAAAGCATGCCAATTCTCCAGCAGCGTAGTCAGCTTCAGCGGATACCTGATTAAACAGAGAGAAAGCAGCAAAGCAACGATGGGTATCCTGAGCCCATTTGAGATATTTCCTGCCCGAATTCGTCTGCTGTTGGAACTGCTTTTCAACCCTAGTTCGGCACAGAGCACGATCGCCACTGGCAAAAAAGCCATCCAGCTGTAATAAATGGGATAGCAGCTTGCAGCAATCATTCCTAACGGGATGACAAATCCTGATGCCAACCCAAATGAAAGCCTGGATCGAAGCTGAAACTGAGACTTCACCAGCCGACTACCCGTGATTCCTAGCAGTAACGTCAATAGGAGGTGGTAGAGAACATCTTTGTAAATGCCGTTTGAGGCCCAATGACTACCAAATCGTTTTAGTGAATTTTTCTCAATGGTGAAGGACGGATTATTTCTAATTGAATTAATAAAATCCAGCCAAACGCCGTTGGCAGAATACAAGCCGTAAAGACAAAGTCCCCCCAGGAGGATGCCAACTGCCAAAGCGATCGCTTCTTTGACAATTGCTTTCCTGTAATAAATTACTAACAGTCCGCCCAGGAGTCCCGCATAGGGAATCAGCTGCAATCCCGTCAGCGGCAGCAAAATTCCCAGGCATATCAAAAGGCTGTAGCGTAGCTGCGATCGCGGGATGGAATAAATGAACAGCCCAGCCACAGCCAGCAGAGCCGCCAGCCCGTCGGGTCGTCCAGTATGCGTATCAAAAATACTGCTTAGCTTGGTGAGAAACAGCGCAATCAGGGTGATACGCGCGATTGGCAATTGAATCCAGCCCAGGCGGAACAGGGCGAACCATAGCAGAAATCCCGCAGCAGTTCCCAGAATATAGTTCAGCGCTCTGGAAGCAGCGATGGTAAAGCCAACGCAGTGCATCCAAAGGCTGAGCAAAAATGGATAGAGGGGAGGATATCCTGCCCAGAACTGACCCTGAGTTTGGGTAAACCAAGCCGAAGAGGTAAAGCCATGTCCTAGATATAGGTTAGCCGCCGGATCGGTGAACAGAATTTCATCCACCATGGCACCTGGAGACTCTGGCAACCTGGAAGCGGTGACACAGCCCAACAGCAAAAATAAAATGAGAAGTGCTGCCAGGCTAAGGATCTCTAAGCCTAGAGCAGTTGGACGGTAGGGCGTTGATAACCGTAGACGAAGATTTTCTGCCTTCAACTGTCTCATAGATAGATTGAATTGCTTTATGGCGCTTTGTGCCTGAGTGGAGTTTACCCTAAGGCATGGCAATCAAATGTCCCAATTGGGACATTTGATTTGAAACCGTGGCCAGCTGAGACATCTGAAGGCAAGCGTTATGGCGACAGCGTTTCAGTCCCTGATCAATTTCTGAATGAGCCTGAATGCAAATGAATGAGAATGAAACGGCCCTGGTTTTGCCCCGGTCTTTTTACTACAAGTTATTACAAGCTCACAAGCCTAGGTAGGCTTTGGCTTCTTGAGCCACGGGTGCCATCTCGTCTTGGGTTAACTTCTATAAAGCCGTCTGCACTTCTGGACTTTTGAAGTGGCTGAGCGCTTGAGCAACTCGGTAGCGCGTTTGCCAATCTGAGTCTGAGACAAAGGGCAACAGCAAGGGCACTGCCCGTTCGTCGCCTAGTTCACCCAGTGAGCCGATCGCTGCGGTTCTCACCAGCTCTACCTCGGATTTCAAGGCAGTTTCCAGCAGTCCAAAGGCGCGGATATCGCCCAGTTCGCCTAAGGCGGCAATGATGCTGAACTGCACCAACCATTCTGAAGAATGATAGAGGCGCTCCAGATCCTCAAAAGCATCCACTAGCTTCAGGGCCCCGATCGAATCGGCAGCGGCGGCCTGGACATCTGCTTCTGGATCTTCTAACAGGCAGCGGCGCAAAATTTCTAAGGAGAGGTTAAGGTTTTGAACCCCCAGGGTCGAAAGTTGGCTAACTGCGGCATAGCGCACCCGCACATTGCGATCGCCCACCACCGGCTGAATCATCTGGAAGGCGATCGCCGGATCAAGCTGCCGTAATTGATTAACCCCCCGCAACCGTTCACCAAAATCTTCTGAACTTAAAAGGGTTTGCACCACGTCTGGAGTCACACTCATTATTTATAAATCTCAATTTTTCAAAAAGGTTAACTGCAAGCTCACTGATTAGCCGCCATGAAACGAATAATGTCGCCTCTCGTCACAATGCCAATCGGTTGGTTGGCGTCATTGACCACGGGCAGCCGATGCACATTGCGATCGTGCATCAACTGAGCGGCATCGCGGATAGAGCGATCGAGCGTTACCGTGACAATGGCTCTCTTGGTCATCACCTCGCCTACGGTTTGCCCCAATGCCTTGTGTAGCTCTTGGTCGTAGCGAGCAGGGTTTTCTAAAAAGATGACGCTATCGAGAAAGGTGATGAACGGCGGCGGCTTCACGCCCGTTTCCTGCCACATTAAATCGCTATCAGAGAGGATCCCAATCAGCTTGCCATCGGCATCCACCACTGGCAAGCCACCAATCCGGCGCTCTGCCAGAATTTTGAGGGCTTCGCCGAGAGGCGTTTCAGCCTGTACCACGATCGGATCGGGCGTCATGACATCAGCAACCGTTTCAGTCATAAGAGGGTGAGATTTGAGGATTGGGCAGTGGGGATCAAGCTCCCTTGGTTCATTTTAGAGAATTGCGGGATCAATCGAGCTGAGGGAGGGGAGGAATTGAACGCAAGTAAATAATTATCAACATGTTCGGCATTTTCCTAATTCCTCGATATAGGGTGCAGAATTGAGGGTATATCGCTTCAATAAACTTCCATCCGAGATCATCGGGTAATATGGCTCCGCAAAAAATACCCAAGCGCTCTAAAGCTCAACCTGATAAGGCTCAACCTCGTACAGCTCAACCTGATAAGGCTCAACCTCATACAATCGATGTAGTGCGGCCACCGCCCGTGAGGATCGTGGGCATTGGTGCTTCAGCCGGGGGGTTAGATGCCTTCAGCCAGTTGTTCAGAGCCATGCCTGCTGATACAGGCATGGCTTTTGTGCTAGTCCAGCACCTAGACCCGCACCACAAGAGCCTGCTGACGGAATTGCTGTCCCGCGAGACGCCGATGCTCGTTCATGAAGTTACTCAGGGCATGGCGGTAGAGCCCAACCAGGTTTATATCATTCCACCCAACACCAAGATGGTGCTAGCTCAAGGGGGGTTGCACCTCTCGCCGCGGGGGAAGACGCCCGGACCTTCTCGGACGGTGGATGGGTTTTTTCAATCCTTAGCAGCAGAACAAGGCAACAGGGCGATCGCCATTGTTTTGTCGGGAGCTGATGGAGATGGGGCGCAAGGGCTAGCTGCGATCAAAGCGGCAGGTGGCATTACCTTTGCTCAGGATATGGCATCTTCTCAATTTGAGGGCATGCCGCAAAGTGCTGTGGATACCGGCAAGGTCG
>DATNOY010000736.1:0-5635 GCA_036703495.1 Coleofasciculaceae cyanobacterium | reverse complement strand
ACTGCTGAAATTGTTGTGCGCCGACGTCGGATTATTGATGTCCTGTTAGACCCGATTCGGCAACTGCAAAAAGGTGGCTTGAGCTTGTAAGGTTTTAATTACTCAATTTCTAAGGAGAGTTTTTGCGATGCATTCTTATCGCTCTAGTACGCCAAAAGATTGCCAGAAGACTATGAGTCATGAGCAGTTTAATCAGGTAGTTGAGGCAATATCTTTGGGACAGTATTCTTGGGCTTGTGTACTGATTTTGCGTTTTGCAGGGTACAATCCAGTTCACTTTATTCCCTATCGTACTTACAGCCGCTTGCTTAAAGAAAATAATCAATCTATGACATCTCGATCTGGAGATGAGCAACCCCAAACGGTCAATCAAGGGGCTACAAAAACCTCTGATCCACATCCGTCTAAGCCTTGCAATACAATTCGGGACTTGAGTCATTCAGAAGCAGTCGATCGCCAAGACGCTACCGTTCAAGGTGGTAATTCTTCTACAGGTTCAGGAGTTGAATTTGAAACAGCAGATTGGAAGTTTCGCTTCTGGAACTTCAACCATTAACTTGGCAACTTCAAAGAATGCTTGTAATGTTGTGCAGGTAGAGATTTCTGCGCCTATCCAACATCAATAGCGTGGGTTATGCTATCAATTTCAAATGCATGTTTTTTAATTATTAGGTGATTACTGTTCTGATCTAATATCTTTCAATTTCCTGTGATTTAGAGGGGATACGCGAAGCGTATCCCCTCTAAATTGTTACTCCAGTCTGCTTTGAGAATGTATTTTTGGTAGGCACTGCTCAGAAAAATCTGTGGCTCTGTAGCTGAGTCGTGGGCAAGATGTCCGCACTACAAATTCCCATAAATCAAATGGGGCTGCTATAGTAATTATTTTCTCAAATTTATTCCTGATTTTATATTTTTAGAAATTGATGATTTTCATGCCAAGTTGACCACATAGGTGGGATTTATCGGGCTATATTACTATTAACAACTCAAAGAAAAGTTGTTTCCCAAAACTAAAATGATGGAGAAAGAAAATGCTTATTTCTGACTTGACTTATACCGAAGTGATTTCTGAAGACACAATGATTGAAGGCGGTTGGACTCGTCCTTGTCTACCTTTTCCTAAGCCTTGTATCAACATTAAAGGAGACATCACAGCAACCGGCAATGTTGAGTACTTTGGGCTAGGTATTTCTGTTGATCCTTGCATTAAAGGCTTCAATGCTAAATCTGAAGGCGGTGCATCGGCTGTCGGCAGTGCTACTTACACCTTTGAATCTCACAACGCCATGGCAGACGCTAGCAAATATTCATCCATGTCCAGTGGAATTGCCGTTGCTAGCGCATTGGGATAGTGCGATCGCTCTTTCCGATGCAGGGTGATAGCTCCTAGGGGTGTAGGCAATCGGTTTGTGCTGAAAACCTGCCTGCACCCAACTCAAAAATCAGTTCAACCTTCCCCAACGAACAAACAAGCCACTGGAAGCTCATGAGATATTGATACCTTTCAGTGGCTCTTTATTCAATTTTGACGCTAATTGATTGCAATTTCAACCCTAAATCAAACGTTTCAATATGAGACACCTTATATCAACTTCCATTGAACAGCTATTGAGTAGGTCAAGCCATGATTATCTCCGATTTAACCCCTCTAAATTTAGATAATTTAGATAATGATGTAGAGGTTATTACAGGCAGTCTGAATATTGCACTCAATTCCTATAATTATACGAGTGCCACAGCGATCGCCAAATCTGGCTACGCCTATGCCAATGCACAAGCGATTGCTTTTGGTCAAAATGCCATCACCTTGACTCAGACCTATACCAATGTGAATCAGGTGAGTTCTATGTCTTTTGCCTATGCAAAAGCTTATGCCTATTCAAGCACAGGCGGTTCATATTCATATACTCAAATTGAGCGTTTTGCCTTCTCTATTTCTACTAATATTTCTTCTGGCTCTTTAGCTACATCTCTCTAAATTTACTAAAGATTTAATTTGCCTAACTTGGCTGGAGGTAAAATATCTAATGTTTTGTTTTAAGGGAGCAATTATACAGGACGATCATATCCTCAGTTACCTTAAGCGAAATCTACAGTTGAAGCAAGTTTGCTATAGCATTTTGACTCAGAGAATTATAGATAAATTTGCTCAAGAGCGAGGAATCATCGTTGCAGACGAAGAAATTCAGACTGAAGTAGATCGGCTGCGATATGAAAATCGACTATTTCATGTTAATGATATTTTTGCCTGGTTAACCGACCAGTTAGTTACCATGGAGGATTGGCAGGCAGGGATTCGCGATCGCCTACTTGCCGAAAACCTATCTCACGAATTATTTGCTAGAGAAGTTGAAAAAAAGTTTTTTGAAAATCAGCTAGATTTTGATCAGGTTCTACTCTATCGCATTGTAGTGCCCTACGAACAGGTTGCCCAAGAAATTCTCTATCAAATTCAGGAAAGCGAACTAAGTTTTTATGAAGCAGCTCGCCTTTATGATGTTGATGAAAGACGTCGTTATCAGTGTGGTTATGAAGGCAAAGTGTATCGCTGGAATTTGCAGCCCGATCTGTCAGCGATTGTGTTCAGCGCTGTGCCAGGGAACGTCATTGGGCCCCTCAGCATTGATCAATTAAGTCATTTGCTGAGAGTTGAGGAATTTGTTCCGGCTGAATTAACAGCAGAACGATATCGGGAGATTCTCGATCAGATGTTTAATGATTGGCTGACGACAGAGTTGAACTACATGCTTGATGCTTAGCTAGATACTTGAAATCTACGGAGAAAAATCATGAAAACTACAAGAATTTTAACCCACCGCATCGTTTCAGCAGAGGGTCAGGAAATTGCGATCGCAACGGCTGTAACCACGGCTAATACTCACGATGGCGTTAAAACATATCAGTCTACGACGCTTGAGGTGACTTCTGGTAGCGGATTTAGCAGTTGTTCTGGCTCCGCTTCTGCCTCTGCTTCAAGCTAGATTCTAGTACAGCAAACCAGAAGTTTTGCCAGGGGTGGCAAAATTTAGTTTTTGCAACCCTGGATTGTAAACAGGGGAGATAGGGAGCGGTGCCCTCTCCCCAGAGATTCCGCTCCCAAAACTCGCGGGGGCTTTCTCAGAGCTGATTGAAGACTGCTCTGGATGTGGCATTAAGGCAGCTGCAAATAGTGCAAGCTGAACAACTGCTGCGGGTCAGTCCAAACTTGTTGAGGTTGAAATCCGGCTGAAATTGCCACTTGCTGGAACTGAGCAATGCTGTACTTATAGGAATATTCCGTTCGCAGCAATTCTCCCTGTTGAAAGGGAATTTTCACGCCATCAAGATGTACCGTTTGATCTACAAGGCTGACAATATACATTTCAATCCGACCGGCGATCGCATTGTAAACCGCAGTATATTTGAAGTTTTCTAGCTCAAAATCAGCCCCTAACTCTCGGTTGATCCGCGTTAGTAAATTGAGGGCAAATTCAGCCGAAACGCCTTGAGCATCATCATAGGCAGGTTCTAGGATATCGGCACTCTTTTTCAGATCGACGCCAATTAGCAGACTTCCCCCCTTCCCTAACAATAGGGCAGCATTTTTGAGAAACTGGATGGCTTCTGCGGGTTCTAAATTGCCGATTGAAGACCCTGGAAAGAATCCAACTCGATGCTTGTGGTTAAGGTGGGAAATATCAGGAAATTGCAGGGGTTGCGTGTAGTCGGTGCAGATGGCGATCGCCTCTAGTCCAGAATAGGCGGCTGCCAAATTCTCGCAAGACTCCTGCAAGTGCTGCTTAGAAATATCTAGCCCTACGTAGGTAGGCAAATTAGGCATAACATCCAAAAGTATCCGGATTTTTTGGCTACTGCCACTGCCAAACTCAATTAGCACACTGTTGCCAATGCGATCGGCTATTGCTTCAGCGTAGGTTTGCAGGATAGCCATTTCACTGCGCGTCAGGTAGTATTCGTCCAAAGTACAAATGGCATCGAACAGTTCTGCTCCTCGCTTGTCATACAGAAACTTAGGGGAAATTGCTTTCTGGGGTTGGCTGAGTCCGCGCAAAACTTCAGTGCGAAAATCATCCAGGGGCGGATGCAAATCATAGAGCTGAACCGTGGGCTGAATGGCTGAAGTCATAAGAGGATTCTATTGCTCCGTTCTATGATGTAAACAACTGGATCGAGACCGTCCAAAACTGTGCCGCCTGAGGGAGGCAGCTCAACTCTCAAGTTTGAAACCTACTGAGCTAGCCGAATGCCGCTAAACTGCCACCGTGTAGAGGGCGGAAAAAAGTTGCGGTAGCTGGGACGAATGTGATCAGGCGGTGTAACGCATGAGCCGCCACGCAGCACCATTTGATTACACATAAATTTGCCGTTATATTCCCCGATCGCCCCTTCTGCTGCCCGAAAACCTGGATAGGGCAAATAAGCACTCTGCGTCCACTCCCAAACATCGCCAAACAGCTGATCGGGTCGGGTTAGCCCTCTGGCTTCAACCGGATGAAGCCAGCCTGACTCTAGCAAGTTGCCCTGTATGGGCACCTGCACTGCCGCTACTTCCCATTCTGCCTCGGTGGGCAACCGCTTTCCTGCCCAGCGGGCATAAGCATCGGCTTCATAGAAGCTGACATGGCAAACGGGTTCATGATGATTCAGCGGACAGAGTCCCTTCAGCGTCATCACCCACCAACTCCCTTCTATTTGCTCCCAATACAAAGGAGCCTGCCATTGCGCGGCTTGTAGGGTTGCCCAACCTTCTGAGAGCCAGTACGCCGGATTCTCATAGCCGCCTGCCTGAATAAATTCTAGATACTCGCCATTGGTAATCAAGCGAGATGCCAAGTAGTAATCTTGCAGATAGACTGAGTGTTGAGGACTTTCGTTATCAAAGGCAAACGCTTGACCGTTATAGCCGATCGCATACAGTCCCCCAGGATAATCCAACCACTGTTCTTTAGGCGCAACGGAAGAGACGTTTTGAGACGGGATATCCGATCGGTAAACAGGGTGTAGAGGATTGATCGCCAGAATGTGCTTGATATCTGTTAAAAGCAATTCTTGATGTTGTTGTTCATGATGTAGCCCAAGGATCACCAGGGAGCGTAAGCTGGGGTCAAGCGGCTGAGATAACAGCGATCGCATGGCTTCGTCTACATAGGCCCGATACCGATAGACTTCTTGAACTGTTGGACGAGATAACAAGCCGCGTTGAGGGCGGGGATGACGTTGCCCTACGGCTTCGTAGTAAGAGTTGAATAAATAGCCAAACTGCGGATGAAAAGCTTGATATCCAGCCAGGTGTGGGATTAGTAAAAATGTCTCAAAAAACCAGGTCGTATGAGCCAGGTGCCATTTAGGAGGACTGACATCCGGCATACTTTGAATTCCGTAGTCTTCAATCGCTAACGGGTGACAGATCCATTCGCTGAGTTGACGAACTGAATCATAGCGATCGCTGAGTACCACTTCAGTTTCAGCCAGAGAAACAAAGGTAGGACTGTTCATAGATAGTCTGCTCATGCTAAGGAAACCTTTTGATTACTCATTGTCAGCGGGTGCCTGCCGCCCATTTCGCAGGACTGATGACCAAACCCAATTTGCGCATAACAGGCAGCAAATTTTGAATTACGCGGGCACCGCC
>DATNOY010000735.1:0-4161 GCA_036703495.1 Coleofasciculaceae cyanobacterium | reverse complement strand
CCTTATTTCCGATTAAGTCTAGTTTATCCAAAGCAAAAATAGGGGATGATGTGTCATCAGAATCAATCGAGCAGAAATGATTCAATCTCATCCAAACTGGGACAGTATCCAGCATTGGTATCAACCTCAAGCGTGGGAATGGGTAGAAGCGGTGGATTGTAACTTCCTATCGGTAATTCAAGTCCTTCCTGAGCAGCGCGTACTCCCTGGTCACCATGAAATCTCAGCCGATTTGGATCAGATAAGCCCCGTTGAACGAAACGTGATTTTGCTAGGTGCGGATCAACCTTGCAAACAATGATCTTGATTTGGGCGATCCGTGAAAGTTTTTCTAGCGGGGATGCCCAGAGATGATGTTGAAACGCCGCTTCAGCAACCAGTGTGATTTGCTTTGTTAGCAGAAAGTCTAATATCTCAAAGAATAGACTGTAGATATTTTGATTAACATCTTTTCCAAGAGATTCGTGACTACTTTGCATCGTATTAACAAATCCCTCCTTAATTTCATCACGACAGATTGCTGGGCATCCTATCTTTTGTGTAAGCGTATGCGCTAGCGTGGTCTTGCCTGACCCTGGTCGCCCTGTAACAACTACAAGCAAAGGTTTATTCATGGCGATGGATATCATGAATATCAATGTCGCATAGCTTGTTCAAAGCGAAGTTGTTTTGAATACTAAAAGATAATCTGTTCAAGCTTTCGATCGCTTTGAATCGCAGATCCAAAGCAGTCAAGGGCAGCGTCTTATTAGACTTTCTCGTATATCAACTATTCTCCATAGTCCGAGGGACTTGTCTGAATAGGCACCCCTACCCTCCGTACAGCCTTCATTTATTATTTTAAGTGGACTAGGTAGTGTGAATGGAGCAAGTTCTAAGTTAAGAGTACGCCATTGACCCGTTGCTATATCACGGTTTTTTGTCCTTGCTACAAATGTTGTAGTGAGAAAATATTCGGATTGACTCGTGCATAGATTATCAAAAGCACGAAAAATGTCTTTAAAGGAAAGGTGCACAAGACAATCTCGGCAAAAGACTAAATCTACCTTTGGCAATGTATCTTTGATGAGGTCTAGTTTTTGAAAACGCAAACCATCCCTTCCGTATTGTTCTGTGTTTTTCTCTATCAGATCATGGACGATATCCGCACCGGTGTAATCTATGTCGATTAAGTCAACGTTCTTCATCCAGTGGAAATCACCGCAGGGGATATCCAACAGTGTTGAGACACGGTAATCTCTAAACACTCCTGAAAGCTCTTGGGTACTGATTCGGGTTTGATCATCGTCTGACCCCGGCCCTGACACCGAATTTTTTCCACTCCATACGTTACTTCTACAAATATCAGTGAACACCTGCTCAGCGTTTTTTGACTTCAATCGATAGCTGATATATTTGTTGTGTAACCTTCTGTATAAAGAAGGCAGAACAGGTATCTTTTTTGCGAATTCTTTTAACTTTTTCATAGAATCCTCCTTAATCAGGTTCCACAATTCCTGAGATAACAAAAGTAATAATTGCAGCAAAGATAACTTGTTCCATAAACAGTTTTTGCTCCACAAGTTCTCATTAAGAGATGTTTTGCCAAACTATCTGCCATCAAAAACTTACAAATCTTACGATATTCAATTCTGTGGAGAACTTTGTGCCATTTTGCCGCAACATCGATATCTAGCGTTTTCACAAACGGACAAACTTCAAGTTGCGTCCTCGCTTATAACCTGGCAGGCTCCCAAGAACTTAGATTTTTAGCAAGCCTAAATACTCATCAGCAGATCTAATTTTTTTCACCCTGAAGGCGCGATCGCGCATGGGTTGCTAATGGCTGCGTTGAGCGATTGCTAAAACTTTTGAGACTACACCAATAACTTTGCTCAATCCGCGCCAACACAATAGTGTACGTCCGACATGGGCGGGAACTAATGGGGTGAAAGTCCCCTGTGGTGGAACCAGCGTCCAAATGAAAGTCTTGGAGCCGAGTGACGATAACCACTAGCCAAGGTCAACTTCTTACCCTTGCAGAAGCAGAGTTTGATGTTTTCATCACAGTCGATCGCAATCGGAGCGATCGCCTTTCAGCAAAAGGTTGGCTGTTTTAGCGGGATGGTTGCGGGTGATGAAGTCGATAAAGCCATTAATTTCTTGCACAAGCGATTCTGGAAGTTGTTGTATCTTCGCGATCGCGGTTTCTCGAATGGTTACAACCATCACCTCTACTCAAATCTCTAGTTCGATCGTGCAATAAGCCACTTCGTGTGAAAGTGAGGAGCGATCGCCATCCCCAACATTCAAATCACTCGCCCACCCCCGATCTCAAAACAACTTGACTCTGAATGCCAGCAGAGTATTTCTCAATCACTATCCCCCCGATAAGGGATCTGCGGGAAAATCGTATACCCATGTAGGGGCGCAAGGCCTTGCGCCCCTACCGCTAATGTTGTTGCCAGTGGGGATGTGATTAAATTGCAAATCCCTAAGGTGAGGGCTAACGTTCCTGCTGAGCGGTTGCGTAGCCTGTGCATACGATCAAGCCTGGTCTTCAATCCGCTGCAGTAGGGTTATGCCGCGATCGCTACTTGCCAGCCCTCAACACTTGTTCAGCTGTCAGTTTTAACTTTGAGAAAGTTGAAGAAACAATAGTTTGATTGCCTCGAAACTGCTGAATTTCATACTCTGTATCTACTAACGTACAAATAGAGAGGGTGGGTTGTTTGGGCTTCCCAATGTGTCGAGTCCCCCCTAATCCTGCATAGTCTGCAATCCAATATTCGGGAATGCCTAACGCTGCGTAGTCTTCCAGCTTACGGGCATAATCATTTTGCCAGTTGCTACTCACAACTTCTGCCACAAATTTAATCGAAGTGCCTAGAGTTAAGATTGACTGGTCATACCAAAGCGGCTCTTTGGTTAGTTCAGCTTGATCGACAACTGCGATATCAGGACGAAATGCCGTCATACCAGTGTTAGAAGGACGTAACAGTCCCCGCTGAAGGACAAACCAAGGTAAATCTAATCCGTCGATCTGGACACAGATTTTCGTCGTTATGAAGGCTGCAACCTCTTCATGCAAGCCTGTTGGTTCCAAATCGAACACCTCTCCGTCGATCAGTTCGTAGCGGTTATCGCCACTATACTGAGCGAGAAACTCGTCAAAGCTAAGTGGCTTCTGTTGAATTGCTGGATCGACTGCAATGGCCATAGGTCACTTAGCCCAATCAATGACTCAAGTCTACCAAATCAAATATGTAAAAAGCATGACCCATCGAACCTCTGATGGCTTTGCCTTGAAGTATTAGCAGGCACCCTTTCGGCTACGACCCAATCACGGACTAAGCGGCATAATGTTCGCAATCACCGGACGCTGATAACTTTTGTAACTCAACCGACCCATATTGAAACGTTCCGGTGCAGGGCGTACACAACCGCCCTGCATGGGCGTGAACTAATGGGGTGAAAGTCCCCTGGAGGAGAACCAGCGTCCAAATGCTCGAAACGCTTGGAGCCGGGAGAGGTATCACTCCTAGCTTAAGGCAAGGGCGCTTGCGGGAGGAAGGGGTCTGTTGGCACCTGCTGCAGGTTTAGACGTTAGCAATGCACAGGGGAATGGCTAATGAATGTTTAAAGCAACAGGGATTGCAGTCAATTCGGGAGCTTTGGATGAAAGTCCAAGGATACACTTAGCGGATTGTCAGTGTGGTTTGCGCGACTTCATGAACCGCCCATTGCGGACGCGCACGACGGGTAGTGCGGGAGGAGAGGGAGAAACACTCTCCTCGACCCGATTAGATCGTCCTGTTTTCAGGGGCTTTGCGGAGGCTGTGGCTACTCTGATTAGCTCTGTTTTCAATGAATTGGTAAAATATCAAATATAACCTGGAGGTCAAAGACCTATGCTTAAGAACTCCCCAATCATTAGCGCATCCCCTGATATTATGGGCGGCACTCCAGTGTTTACGGGTACTAGGGTTCCTGCTCAAACGCTGCTGGACTATCTCAAGGCGGGAGAATCCATAGACGATTTTTTGGATGGATTTCCAACTGTGACTAGAGAACAGGTCATCGCCTTACTTGAAGAGGCTGGAAAACAGGTTAGGTCAACTTCTTACCCTTGCAGAAGCAGAGTTTGATGTTTTCATCACAGTCGATCGCAATCGGAGCGAT